>JALFIM010000058.1 GCA_022775985.1 Prevotella sp. | reverse complement strand
CCTGCCCGGCGTGAGATTGTCACACTGGGCAGGGGTGCAGCCTGTGCTGTATGCGGTGCGTGCTGACGACGCGCGGCTACTCAGGGTAGCTGAGGTTGGCCGGGGTGATGCGGCACAGCACCTCGTCGAGGTACTTGCGGGCCTCCCAACGCGCCATGGGAAGGTCGTGGAGGAGCCAGTTACCGCAGTCTTGCGGAGCCGCGCCCGGTATGTCGCCCTCGAAGGAAGCCACGAACTCGAACGTGCGCTTCATCAGGTCTACGATGTCGGCCGATGTCAGGTCGCCGCGCATCAGGAGGTAGTTGCCCGTAAGGCATCCCATAGGCCCCCAGTACACTATGCGGTCTTTCCACTCAGGGTCGTTGCGCAGGTACGTCGCAGCGAGGTGCTCTATGGTGTGGAGTGCGCCGGGATGCAGCGCAGGCTCGCGGTTGGGCTCTTTCATTCGTATGTCGAACGTGGTGACGGTCTCGCCCCCCACCGCGTCCTTACGGCTCACATATATGCCGCGCAACAGGCGGTTGTGGTCGATGGTGAAACTTGGTATCTTCTTCATTTGCTTGATTTTGATTCTTATTCTGGCCGTAAGGCCGTGCTTGTGCTGACGGTTTCAGACGGCCGACGTGCCCATTGGCAGCAGCGGCCGTGGCCGCCTATATGCTCTCTATGAAATGCTTGGTGACGTTGAACGAGCCGTTGGCGAGTCTCGCCCAGAAGTCGAAGTACATCTTTGCCTCATCGTCCTTGAGCGGAATGTCGCTGATGATGCGGAACGACACGAACCTCACGCCGTAGATATGGCACGTCTGGGCTATGGAGCAGCTCTCCATGTCTACGGCCTTGGCACTGGGGAAGTGGGCGAGTATGCCTCTCATCTTGTCGCGTGAGTCCACGAACCACTCGCCGCTCACTATGAGTCCGGGCACCACCCTCACGCCGCAGTCTATGGCCGCGGCCTTCTCCACCAGTTCACTGGGCGAGGCGTAGCTCGCGGGCATGCCCATAATCTGGCCGTATTCCACCTCCTTGCCGCAGTAAGCGTCGTGGTAGGCGCAGCCGGTGCTCACCACCACGTCGCCCACGCAGAGCTGAGTGTCGGCACCGCCGGCGCAGCCCGACGACACGATGAGGTCTGGATGGTAGCCTCCTATCATCTCCACCGTGCCCACGGCTGAGTTCACCTTGCCTATACCGCACTTCTGAAGTACGATGTGTTTGTCGCCTATGTCGCCTATGATGAAGTCGAAACCGTTTTTCCGTTCCACCGTGGCATTGTCGAGCAGCAGGCGAAGCTGGTCGAGCTCTTTGTCCATGGCGACGATTATACCTATTGTCATGCTTGTGATATCGATAGTTATTGTTTGTAGTTGTATGCTGTCAGTTCTCGCGGTAGAAGTCGAGAGCCTCGTATATCTCCTCCTTTGATGCCGTCTGGTTGATGGCTATGTCGCCTATGCCGCGCAGCAGGGTGAAGTTGATGGAGTCTGCCATGTTCTTCTTGTCGTGCTTCATGAGGCGGTAGAACTCCTCATAGTCATCGCACGTATAGGCCAGGCGTGGGTAGTTGTCTTTGATGAAATGGAGTGCCTGGCGCAGTGTCTCGGTGGGGAACCCGGCCTTCACGGCGCTGAGGTACAGCTCGCACACCAGTCCGTAAGCCACCGCATGGCCGTGGAGTATGGGGCGGTCGTGCTCCAGAGACCATGACTCGAAGGCGTGGCCTATGGTATGACCGAGGTTGAGGGCCTTGCGTATGCCCTTCTCAAAGGGGTCCTCCTCTACCACACGCTCCTTCACTCTCACCGAGTCGGCGACCATATTCTGCAGCTTAGCGAGGTCGGGCTGCTGCAAGTCGAAGCCCATGAGCTCGCGCCACATGGCGGCATTGCTGATGAGTCCATGCTTGATCATCTCGCCATAGCCAGAGCTTATGTTGGCATAGTCGAGCGTATCGAGGAACTGTGTACACAGTATCACGAACTTGCTGTCACTGAACACGCCCACCTCATTCTTCAGTCCGTTGAAGTTGATGCCCGTCTTGCCTCCCACCGAAGCATCTACCATGGCAAGGAGAGTGGTGGGTATGTTGATGAAGTCTATGCCGCGCTTGAACGTAGAGGCTGCGAATCCACCGAGGTCTGTCACCACTCCGCCGCCGAGGTTTATAAGGCACGAGTGGCGTGTGGCCCCGTTGTCGCCGAGCTCCTTCCATACATGGGCAAGGGTATTGATGTCCTTGTGCGTGTCCGTGGTACCTATCTCTATGACGTGCGCGTCACGCAGACAGAAGAAACCGGCCAACTTGGGCAGACACAACTGCCGCGTGGTGCTGTCGGTGAGTATGAACAGCTTGTCGTGCTCGCACTCCGATATGGCCAATACGAGGTCTGCCTCTAAATTCTGTGATATGATTACTCTCTGCTCCATAACATACTTGTAGTTTACTGATTGCCGTACTGGGGGACGAAGCATGCCATTCGTCATGCGGAGACATGCCTTTCATCATGTAGAGACATGTACTTCGCCATGAGAATACACGGACTCATCGCTGACATTGTGCTCGCAAGCCCATGTAGAGACACGTTCTTCGCCATGTGGAGACACGTCCAATTCCATGCGTAAACATATATACTGCAAAATGAATACATGCCCTTCGCCATGCGGAGACATGCCCCACCGAGGCGTGCCGCCATAATGTGTGGCACGCGCTTCAATTCAACTACAAAGTTACTCTTATTTATCAGAACGCACAAAAGAATGTGTCCTATTTAATATTTCAATGCGTTCTATTTAATATTTTTTTGATGTGGCGGCGGCCGTCAAGCTCCTCCGTCCCTGCGCTGACGCTGACGCTGCCTGGCCTTGCCGCCTCCCACGACCTTTCCTCCGAACACGTTGAGCCTGTACTGCATGCTCAGCATGACGTAGCTGTTGATGCTGTTGTACTCCGTGTCGCTCCGTCTGCTGGCGGTGATGCTGCGCGAGAAGTTGCTCTGCTGGCCCAGTATGTCGTAAAACTGCAGCATCAGCGACATCTGCCTGTTGCGCAACAGCCGCTTGCTGAGCTGCAAGTTCCATATCAGCTCGTTGGTATTGAGCGACTGGTCGCTGTATCCACGGCGGCAATGCTCATGCAAGTCGGTGGAGATAGTGATGTCGGCAGGAGCCGTCAATTCCACGTTCACGCCATAGTTGAAGTGCCATGTGTCCATGTTGCTCTTTGGTTGCAGCATGTTTCGGGTGTGACGGTAGTTCAGACTGCCATCGAGCTCCACGTCAAGCCAACTGCTCCGATAGCTGGCCGAGAGCCTTTCGATGTACGTTGTGGTACGTGTGACGTTCTTCTGAACCCCTGTCTTGCGGTTGAGAGTGAGGTAACTCACGTAGTTGTCGTGGTTGAGCTGCGTGTAGGTGTTGATGTTCCACACGGCAGCAGTGTCGAGTGACGTGTTGAACATGAACATAGCCGACATGTTCCAGTTGCCGTTGATGTTCTGGGGCTGCGTGGTACGGCCGCCTGTATTGTCGTCATACGTCACCATATCGCTTATACTGTTGCGCGTACTGCGCATGCTCACGTTGGCAGCTATGGTCTGTTGGTAGCGCATCATGGTGGTCTTGAAGTTCACTCCCATGTTGTTGGTGAACGACGGGCGCAGACCAGGGTTGCCCTTGCGTATGAACAGTGGGTTGCTGTCGTCGGTGATGTCGAGCATCTGCGTGATGGACGGTTGGTCGGTAGTGCCACGGTAGTTGACGCGCAGGTCCGTGCGCTTGTTGAAACGGTACCTGAAGTTGAACGTAGGCGCCACGTTAAGCACGTTGCGCACGGTGTCTACACTCACCCCATGGAAGTCCTGTGCGAAGTGAGAACGCTGCGGCCGCACCATGACACCAGCGTTGAGGTTGCTGTGGTCGGTGACGATGCGCAGCTGCACGTTGATGTTGTGCGTGAGGTTGCGGTACTCAGAGTAGCGGCTCTGACGCTCGTCGTAGTAGTGGTCGAGCGGATATTGCAGCGTGGAGAGGTAGCTGTCCCAGTCGCGGTAGCGGTTGAGTATGTCGCCGAAGAGGCTCTCCCCCATGTCCTCGAAGTCGTATGTGGAGCGGTCTGACTTACTATGGTTGTAGTCAAGGCTGTAGTTGAGTTGCAGGAACGCGCCCTTCCACAGCGGCTCGGTGTACGTGGCATTGATTCCGTAGCGCAGGTTGTCGGAGGGAGTGAGGTTATATCGGTTGGTCTGGTAGGTGGAGTCATTGCCCAGCCTGTCCTTGACGAGGTACAGGTGTACGTTGGATGCCGACATGCCCGTGCTGTGCTGACGGCTCCAGTTGACGTTGGCCCCGATGGCGATGTTGCGCCCCCGTGAGTTGAGTTTTCTGAACCACTGCGCCGAAGTGCCCGCCTCCTTGCGGTTGCTGTACGACATAGACTTGCCGTGACGGGCGTTCACCACCAGCGAGTCGGCTGCCATGGCATCCACGGCCGCGTCAGACAACGGGTCGTCACTATACAGATAAGGGTCATTGCGGAACGTGGCCGACTTGCTTCCGCTCATGTTGTCCGACGACGACAGGCCGAGGTTGGGGCGCAGCGTAATGGTGGTCATGGTGTCGGGCTTCCACTCCAGCTTCATGCCGGCGTTCCAGTTGTTGCCACGTGAGTAGCTTTGCGACGTGCTGTTGCCAAATGCTCCGCGCTTGTTGACGAAACTCTCCGACGACGTGCGCGACCAACTGTCACCGTCGGAGTGCCCCCATCTCACGTTGGCATCTATGTGTAGGCGGTTCTTCTCATCATAGCTTATGTTGGCGGCCGACGACTTCGACGACCTCAAGCCGCTGCGTCCGCCCGACCGTCCGCGCCGTCCGCTGAATCCCATGTCGTTGGTATTGTTGGCATTGCCAGTGACAGAGTAGCGCAGATTGCCCGAGAACCGCGCACCGAAGAGCCTCGACGCGTAGCGGTCGTGCGTGCCATAGCTGCCGTTGGCATTGACATTGAATCCGTTGCGCTTGCTCTTCTTCACGCCGAAGTCAAGCACTGCCTGTTCGTTGCCGTCGTCAATGCCCGTGAGTTTTGACATGTCGCTCTTCTCGTCATAGCTCCTTATCTTCTCTATGACCTCCGCAGGGAGATTCTTGAGGGCCGTCTGTGGGTCGCCGCCCATGAACTCCCGTCCGTCAAGCATTATCTTCTTCACCTGCTTTCCGTTGATGGTGATATTGCCGTTGTCGTCAATCTGCGCACCGGGCAGCTTCTCCACAAGGGCCTCCACGGTGGAACCCTCGGCCACACGGTATGCCGCAGCGTTGTACTCCAGCGTGTCGTCCTTGACCACCACCTTAGGAACGTTGGCCGTGGCCGTGGCTTCCGACAGCATCACGGCATCGGTCTGCATGGCCACGGTGCCCATGTCTACGCCCTGCCCTGTGCCTACCGTCACGTCGCGGCACAGAGTCTTGAAACCAAGCACGCTCACACGCACGATGTAACGCGGCGCACGTGCTGCCGAAAGCGCGAACACGCCGTTGTCATCGGATATGGCCCCAGTGACGAAAGTGCTGTCGGTGGTAAGCAGTTGCACGGTAGCCCTTGGCAGTTTCTCCTTCATCTCGCTGTCAATGACGGTGCCCGTTATATTGAGGTTCTGCGACATGAGGCCCAGTACGCACATCAGTGCGGCCACGAGCATCATGCACCTACGGTGTAATATAGAGTGTTGCATGAGTCAAATAAATGTACATGGCATCAGAGTGCCATCCAGATACAAGACGCAAAAACGCACTCTTTTATTACACCTCACCGCAATATTTATGGCGAAAGAACCATGACCCTGAGCTAAATGAGTCAAGAATCAGAACCGAAAGAGCTGTGATTCCAAATAAAAAGAAATACGGCTCTGAATCAAATGAGTTATGATCCAGAGCCGAAAGAGCTGTGATTCTAAATCAAAAGAAATACGGCTCTGAATAAAACGAGTTATAATCCAGAGCCGAAAGAGCCGAGTCTCAGATCTGTCTGAGCCTTATGCGCGACAGAAGGAGCCGCCCGTCGGCAGACGTACTGCCCTGCTTGCCGTCGCCTATCTGCAACCTGTACTCCACCGTACCGCCCTTGTGTGCGAACGACGGTGACTTGAGATAGTGCCAATCCGTATCAGAACGCATCACACCATCTACCCACACCGTGCTGTCGGTCTGCTCGCACAGCATAGGCACGGAGCGGCTGTCGCTCCACGATATGGTGCGGAGGGGCATGTCAGCAGCGGCCTTGTAGCCGTCGAGACGTATGGCGGTGAGACAGTGTCCGCCGCTCCACACGCTCAGCAAGGCATCGGGTATGTTGCACGACGACATGCACTCAAGCACGTACTTGCCCTCTGGCTCACTGCTGCTACGGTGTATCTTCAGGCCGAAAGGCATGCTCTTCTTGTCGGGCGTGATGTCAAACACCCGCTCACTGCCGCGCAACGGGTCGTCACCTCCATAGCTGTACATCGAAGGCCCCACGTTTATGGCTGTGTCTACTACCCATCCACGGCTGTCAAGGCAGTCCCAGGTGTGGCTGTCGAAGTACACGCCGTTGCGCGTACACTCCTTCTTCACCATCACCCTACGCTCATTAAGGAACGATGCTCCGAGCATAGACAGCAGCGCGATGCCAAGCGACAATGCCACTACCCACACTCCAACAAGTGCTGCGATACTCCCCGCTGACATGCGCTTGCGGCCGGGTGCAAACAGACGCAGCACCATGAGAAACGGCAGCAACGCCGCCACCAGCAGGCACAAGGCCGAGCATATGCCATAGAACCCGAACGACGGTATGGCATTGAGCACTCCAGTGACATCAGAGTCAAGCCCTATCATGCTCAGTACGAACGCACTGCCCATGGCAAAACTCACCATGCCCACGAACAACGCCACCGCCACTGCAAGGAGCCATGAGAAGAACAGCAGCAGCACACACTTCAAACAGAAGCCCAACAAATCCACCAACCGTCCCAGACAACCGTTGCCCTTGCTGCGCATGCAACCACCGCCGGCCTCCTCATCCACCTCGGCTATGACGGCCTGGCTTATGCTCTGCGGCGTGACCTTGGCCCCCGTCATGTACAGACGCTCCTCCGCCGTGCGTGCCACGGGTGCCAGCAGCCACACTACGGCATACAGCAGGACGGTCAGCCACGCCACACTTCTGAACAGAGACCGCAACATCCACACGTCGAATATATTGCCGAGCATGAACGACAGCACCACAAGCAGCACCGCGCCTATGCGCCACACGAGGGTGTCGCCGCCTCCGCAGTAGTGGCAGAGTCCTGATATCACGCCTCCGCCTATCTTGTCCTTGCCGTCGCGGTAGAAGCGATGACTGGCCATGTGGTGCTTGATGCGTTGCCACCTGCTGCCACTGGCAGCACCGTCAGAGCCGCCAGCCGCGGCCGACTCGGCAGCAGTAGTGCCCCCGGCAGTGCCGTCTGCGCCACCATCAGCGGCCGACTGCGCGTCGGCACCAGCCGTACCGTCGTCAGCACCGCCGCAGTCCATCTGCGAGGGGTCGCCGATGCTCTCTATGAGCTGCTTCACGGTATTGATGTCTATGGCATCAAGCCCGTTCTGCTTCAGTTCCCACAAGTGCTCAGCCACGCGGTGCTCTATGTCGTCGGCTATCTCATCGCCACCCTCACGCTTGGCGAAGTAGCTCTTCATGTTGGCCAGATAGCTCTCAAGGAGCTTGCACGCGTCCTCGTCAATGGCGTAGAGCGTGCCGAAGAAATTAACGTTTATGTTCTTTTTCATTGTTGTCGCGGTTTTAAAATTGTTGTTCATCGGGGTGGTTGTCCTTCAGCACTTCCACAGTGTGGGCTATCTCCTGCCATGCCGTGTCGAGCTCATGCAGCATGGCCACCCCGTCGTCTGTCAGTGAGTAATACTTGCGCGGAGGGCCCTGTGTAGACTCCTGCCACTCGTAACTCAGCAGTCCGTCCTTCTTCAGACGGGTAAGCAGCGGGTACAGCGTGCCCTCCACCACTATCAGCTCGGCCTCCTTGAGCTTGCCGATAATATCGCTGGCGTAAGATGCCCCACGCCTGAGCAGGAGCATGATGCAATACTCCAGCATGCCCTTACGCATCTGCGATTTAGCGTTGTCGATATTCATTGTCTCATAGATTTATTACGTGTTGTCGTGAATTCACGGCACAAAGATATGTATATTTACAATACCTTGCAATACATAGTACTATAAATGTTATCCAATACAGCCCGATTTAACTCGCGTTAACAGTCAGACGCATCCCTGTCTGTGCTATACCTATTATAATATATAGGCCCGCGCCACTCGCCTACGGGCATGGCACAAACGAAAAAAGGCCTCCATTGCTCACACAATAGAGACCCCCATAATTATTCTAATTAACCCAAAACATTATTATTGTGTTTCACTACATGATATTCACTTTGCTGTATGTCGTGCTCAGAAGCGCGGCGGCCTCATGCCGCCACCACCAGAAGGCATGCCCGGGCCGCCGAAGCGTCCGCCGCGGCCTGGCCGTCCGCCGGAGCCGTCGGGCCCGTTGCCGCCGCGTGATATCTTGCCTCCGAACATATTGAAGCGGTACACCACGTGCAGCATGGCATAGCTGTTGATGCTGTTGAACTCCGTGTCGCTGCGCTGCATGGCGTTGATGGTGCGGCTGAAGTTGCTCTGGTTGTCGAGTATGTCGTAGAACTGGAGCATGACCGTGAGCGGCTTGCCCTTCAGGAAGCTCTGCGAGAGCTGCGCGTTCCACACCAGTTCGTCGGTGTTCATGGAGCTGTCGCTGAATCCGCGGCGGCTGTTCTCGTGCAGATTGGTAGACAGGCTCATGCCCCACGGGGTGTTGAGCGTCACTGTGCCGCCGTACGCGAAGCGCCAAGTGTCGAGGTTGGCCTGGCTCTGCAGCTTGTTGCGAGAGTGTGTATAGTTGAACGAGCCGTCGAGGGCCACCTCAAGCCACGAGTTGCGGTAGCTTGTCTCGAGGCGCTCACCCACAGAGAGCGACTTCGTGGTGTTCTTCTGCACACCGCTGTTGCGGTCGGGCGTGACGTAGCCCACCATGTTCTGATAGCTGTAGTCGGTGCTGGTGTTCACGTTCCACACGCCGAGCGTGTCTATGGAAGTGTTGTACATGAACATACCGTTCACGTTCCAGTTGCCGTTGATGTTGCGCGGCTGCGTGATGCGTCCGCCCGTATTCCCATCGTAGGTGACCGCCGTGCCCACCGAGTTGCGCGTGGTGGCGAAGCGCAGGAATGCCGCCATAGACTGCGAGCGGTGCTCTATGAAGTTGCGGTAGTTGAGCATGAGGTTGCTTGTGAACGCCGGCTTCAGCCCGGGGTTGCCCTTGCGTATGTTGAGGGGGTCGCTATCGTCGGTTATGTCGAGCAGGTCGCTCATGCTGGGCTGCGACGTGGAGCCGCGGTAGCTTATGCGCAGGTTGCTCACCTTGCTGAAGCGGTAGCGGAAGTCGAGCGTAGGCGTGAAGTTGACCACGTTGCGCGTGGTGTCGGAGTGTATGCCGTGGTAGTCCTGAATGAAGTGCGACTTCTGCGGCTGGAGCATCACTCCCACGTTGAAGTTGTACTTGTCGCGTATCATGCGGAACATCAGCTCGGCCTCGTGCGTGTAGTTGCGGTACTCGGAGTAGCGGCTCAGCGACTCGTCGAGATAGTCGGTGTACGGGCGGTCGAGGCGCGTGAGGTAGCTGTCCCAGTTGCGGTAGGTGTTGCTCACGCCGTCGAAGAAGTCCTCACCGAGGTTGCTGAAGTCGTATGTGGCGCGGTCGCTGCGGCTGTAACTGTAATTGAACTTATAGCTGAACTGCAGGAACGTGGCCTTCCACAGCGGCTCGCTGTACGTGGTCTGCACGCCGTAGCTCCAGTTCTTGGTGGGGGTGACGTTGTAGCGGTTGGTCTGGTAGGTGGAGTCGTTGCCCAGCGCGTCCTTCACCTGATAGAGATGCACGTTGTTGAGCGACAGGTTGTCGCTGTTGCCCTCGCTGTAGTTGCCCTCCAGGCGCAGCGTGACGTTGCGCCCCATGCTGCTCAGCCGCCTGTTGAGCTGGAGCGAACCGCCCATCTGCTTGTTCTCGCTGTACGACAGCGAGCGGCTGCGGCTGCTGTTGACCATCACGCCCTGTGCCGCCATGTCGGCCATGGCACTTGCCGACAGCGGGTCGGAGGAGTAGCTGTAAGGGTCGTCGTTGTACGTGGCGGAGGTGCTGCCCGACTTTCCATCGCTCGTAGAGTAGCCGAACGTGGGGCGGAACATGATGTTGGTAAGCGTGTCGGGCTTCCACTCAAGGCGCAGTTCCGAGTTCCAGCTGTTGGAGCGCGAGTAGTTCTGGTTGACGCTGTTGCTGAAGGCTCCGTTCTTGCTCACGAAGTTCTCCATTGAGCTTTGCGACCAAGCATCGCCGTCGCTGTGGTTCCAGCGCACGTTGCCGTCGAGCTGGAATGTCTTTTTATTGTCGTAGTTGAAGTTGGCGGCCCACATCTTCGAGGCGTTGAGCCCCGAGCGTCCGCGGCCGAAGCGTCCGAAGCCGCCGCCCCCGGGAAATCCCATGTCGCCCGTGTTGTTGGCGTTACCGAAGGTCATCATGCGCACCTTGTCGCGCATCACGGCGGCCATGAGCCGCTCGGCGTAGCGGTCCTTGGTGCCCACGCTCACGTCGGCGTTGGCGAACATGCCGTGGTTCATGCCTGGCTTCAGCCCGAAGTCGAGCACTGCCGACTCGTTGCCGTCGTCTATACCGGTGACGCGTGAGAGGTCGCTCTTCTCGTCGTATGCCTTCACTTTCTCCACGATAGAGGTGGGAAGGTTCTTCATGGCCACCTTGGTGTCGCCTGTCATGAACTCCTTGCCGTCTACCTTTATCTTCTTCACCTCCTTGCCGTTGATGGTTATCTTGCCGTCATCGTCAATCTTGGCTCCCGGCAGACGCTTCACCAGCTCCTCCACTACCGAGCCCTCGGGGGTGCGGTAGGCCGATGAGTTGTATATGAAGGTGTCTTCCTTCACCACCACCTTGCGGGCCTGGCCCGTGACGGCGGCCCCCTTGAGCATCACGGCATCGGCCGTCATGGCCACGTTGCCCACCACGAGCGGCTTGCCCTCGTCCACGCTGATGTGGCGTATCACCGTCTTGTAGCCCACGCTCGACAGCCGCAGCATGTACTTGCCCTTGGCGGGAGTGGTCAGAGCGAACTCCCCCTTCTCGTTGGTGAGCGTGCCCGCCACGTAGGAGCTGTCGGTCTTGAGGAGCTGTATGGTCACCTGCTCCAGCGCTTCCTTGGAGTCGTGGTCGGTGACGGTGCCCGTAATCTTGTTGTCCTGTGCATTGGCAGCAAGAGCGACAAGTGCCAGCAGCAACAGCGTGATGTAATGTCTCATCGTGAAATCGTGATTTTTTGTTTCCGTTTACGCTTTGTTTGACGCAGCCGGCGGACAAAGGTTTAACGGTGGCTCAAAAAAAATCATTTTTCTTCAGCCGCCGCTCCTCACACCGCTTCAGGGCCGCCTGTCGGCGCATCCTGCCAGCCTCTCATGGCGGCCGATACACAACCGCGTTGCGAAACGGCCCATTTCAGCGTGCGAAACGGCCCATTTCGCGCTGCGATTCGGCCCATTTTGCAGTGCGGAATGGGCCGTTTTGCAACTCATTGTGGCCCAATGCGTTACGTGCTATGATATTTTTACCTCAGTAAGTGTGGCTTTTCTCGCAAAAAAAACATAACTTTGCATAGACAAGCACACGCAAGCGTGGCACGTGCGGCAAGCCCCACGCTACACATTATATATATAATATGACACATACAATCTACGATTTTGACAAGCCCACCGACCGCCGTGGCACGGGCACTGTGAAATACGAAGCCCTGCAGTCGGGCTTCGGCCGCACCGACCTCCTGCCGCTGTGGGTGGCCGACATGGACTTCGAGACTCCGCCTTTCATCATGGACGCACTGCGCGAGCGGCTCCAGCACCCCGTGCTGGGCTACACCGTGCTGCCACCAGACTACTGGGACGTGGTGGCGCAGTGGATAAGGCAGCACCACGGATGGGAGGTGAGCACGCGGTGGATGCGTTTCATACCGGGTATAGTGAAGGGTATAGGCATGGCCGTGAACGTGCTTACGGAGCCGGGCGACAAGGTCATCATACAGCCGCCCGTGTACCATCCGTTCCGCATCACGCCGCAGGGCAACGGCCGCGAGGTGGTGTACAATCCGCTGATACGCCACGACGACGGCTCCTACTCCATGGACTTCGACGGTCTGGAGCGCGTGGCCGACGAGCGGTGCCGCATGCTCATACTCTCCAATCCGCACAACCCCGCCGGCATAGTGTGGGACCGCCAGACACTCGCGCGGCTCGCCTCGTTCTGCTCGCAGCGCGGCATCACCGTAATATCCGATGAGATACACTGCGACATGGCGCTGTGGGGACACCGCCACACGCCCTTCGCGTCGGTGTCTGACGAGGCCGCGCACTGCAGCATCACGTTCGGGGCACCGTCAAAAACGTTCAACATAGCCGGGGTGGTGAGTTCCTACGCCATAGTGCCCGATGACACACTGCGCCGCAGGTTCTTCTCTTGGCTCGATGCCAACGAGTTCGACGCGCCCACGCTCTTCGCGCCCATCGCCACCATGGCGGCCTTCACCAAGGGCGAGGAGTGGCGGCAGCAGCTCACGGCGTACATAGAGCGCAACGTCAGGCTGGTGGAGGAGTTCTGCCGTGAGCACACTCCTGTCATACGTCCGCTGCGCCCCCAGGCATCGTTCCTCGTATGGCTCGACTGCCGTGGGCTCGGACTGGGGCACAAGGAGCTGGTGAGCCTGTTCACCGACAAGGCACGCCTCGCCCTCAACGCCGGCGAGATGTTCGGCCCAGGCGGCGAGGGATTCATGCGCCTCAACGTGGGTACGCAGCGCAGCGTGCTGCTCCAGGCACTCGAACGCATGGCACGTGCCGTGGACGGATGCACCGAATGAATAGACAACACATCAAAACCCAATGTTATGAGATACGCCGACTATATACAGCAGATAGAGATAGACTCGCTATGGAGCGGCAAGAAGCACATCGTGTGGGACCTCGACCGACAGGTGAACATACTGAGCGGCGTGAACGGTGTGGGCAAGAGCACCATCCTGAACAAGGTGGTGAAGGGCCTCACCGCTGGCGGAGAGTTTCCCAGCCACATGCTCAAGGGCGTGCGCCTCAAGGTGGTGCCCGAGGACGCCAAGTGGATACGGTTCGACGTGATACGCTCGTTTGACCGTCCGCTGCTCAACATCGACACCATAAGCAAGCTCAACATGAGTCTTGCCACGGAGCTCGACTTCCAGCTGTTCCAGCTGCAGCGCAAGTACCTCGACTACCAGGTGAACGTGGGCAACCGCATCATAGCGGCGCTGCAGAGCGGTGCTCCCGACGCGGCACAGCGGGCACAGCAGATGTCGGAGCCCAAGCGGCGGTTCCAGGACATCATAGACGAGCTGTTCAGCGAGACGGGCAAGCGCATCATACGCACCGAGAACGAAATCAGGTTCACGCAGATAGGCGAGACGCTCGTGCCATACCAGCTGTCGAGCGGCGAGAAACAGATGCTCGCCATACTGCTCACGGTGCTCGTGGAGGACAACGAGAACTACGTGCTCTTCATGGACGAGCCTGAGGTGAGCCTGCATGTGGAGTGGCAGCAGAGGCTCATAGAGCTCATACTCTCGCTCAACCCCAACGTGCAGATTATCCTCACCACGCACAGCCCGGCCTTGGTGATGAACGGATGGATGGACCGCGTGACCGAGGTGAGCGACATCACCGACAACAACCCGCGCTGAGCCGGCACGCGCCTGTGCCTCAGCCACACCTAATGTACACTGCTATGGGAAAACGCCTCAACCAAAACATCACGTCGCTGTACGTCGAAGCCGCCAACCGACTCAACTCACGGCACACGCGCCGCCGTATCGTAGCCTATGTGGAGAGCTACGATGACGTGTTCTTCTGGCGTGCCGTGCTCACGCGCTTCGAGGACGACACGCGCTACTTCGAGGTGATGCTGCCATCGCGCTCCGACCGTCTTGAGCGCGGCAAGAAGGCCGCCATCATGCGCATGATAGCCGGACAGGGTGGCCGCGACATGATAGCGTGCGTCGATGCCGACTACGACTATCTCATACAGGGCGCCACGCAGACGTCCGACATCGTGATACACAACCCCTACGTGTTCCACACCTACGCCTACGCCATAGAGAACATGCAGTGCTACGCGCCCTCGCTGCACGCCGTGTGCGTGGCCGTCACGCTCAACGACCATGCCGTGTTCGACTTCTGCTCATTCATGGCGTGCTTCTCACGGATAATATATCCGCTGTTCGTGTGGAACATCTGGTACTACCGCTCGTCACACTACGCCGAGTTCACCATGTCCGACTTCCTGCAGTCCATAAGCACAGGCAAGCTGTCGCCGGCCAATGCCGATGACATACTGGCCCGACTCAGCCACAGGGTGGAGCACAAGGTGGCCGCACTGCGCCGCCTGCACCCCGAGGCCAAGGCCGAGCTGCACGACCTCAGCGCACAGTTGGCCACGCTCGGGGTGTCGCCCGATGACACATATCTATATATACAGGGCCACCATCTGTACGACCAGGTGGTCATGCCGCTCATGAAGAGCGTGTGCGCAAGGCTCGTGAGGGAGCGCGAGCGCGAGATAACGCAGCAGAGCATGCACAGCACGCAGCGGCGCAACGAGCTGTCGTGCTACACCAACAGCGTGGGCGACATCAACGCGTCGGTACGCAAGAACGTGGGGTTCATAGCCTCCACGCCCTACCGCCACATAGTAGACGACCTGCAGAGATACGTAGACAGTCTCGCCACCGATGCCGGCAGCGGGCACGCAAAAGCCTGACCCACACACGCATGCACGCACCGTGGGCGGCGCGTGGTATCAAAAAACACGGCACGCTGTGCCATATATCAAGGCACAGTACATGGAAAACACAAAAAGCACAGCACAGGGAACATAAGTTGATGTATATTTGTCAAAATATCGTGGGCATTGTTTCGCTTAATTCCTAAATTTGCAACATCACTTATTGACGACAGGACGGCCACTGCGCCGGGCATGACAATTATTACTCTCTAATCAATCACTTCACGGATATGAAAGACAACCAGTATTTCTTCGCAGTGGACCTCGGGGCCACAAGCGGACGTACCATAATAGCACGCATAGAGCACGGCAAGATAAAGCAGGAGGTGCTCACACGCTTCGCCAACCAGCTCATCGAGACTGGCGGGCACTTCTATTGGGACATATTCGCCCTCTATTGGGAGATAATCAAGGGACTCAAGGAGGCAGCACGCCGAGGTGCCGACATCAAGAGCATAGGCATAGACACATGGGGCGTAGACTTCGTGTGCATAGGCAAGGACGATGCCGTGCTGCGCAACCCCCTCGCCTACCGCGACCCACACACCGAAGGGGCCATGGAGCAATACTTCAGCACCAAGCTCAGCCGCGAGAAGGTGTACGACATCACCGGCATACAGTTCATGAACTTCAACTCGCTGTTCCAGCTGTTCGCCATGCGCCGCGACAACGACTCCGCACTGGGGGCCGCAGACAAGATACTGTTCGTACCAGACGCGCTGAGCTGGATGCTCACAGGCAAGAAAGTGTGCGAGTACACCATAGCATCCACAAGCCAGATGCTCGACCCACGCACCAAGAGACTCAATGACCAACTGCTCGAAAGCGTGGGACTCACGCAGCAGCAGTTCGGAGAGATGGTGTTCCCGGGGCACGTAGTGGGCACGCTCACGGATGAGGTGAAGCGCATGACCGGGCTGGGCGACATACCCGTAGTGGCCGTGGCAGGGCACGACACGGGCAGTGCAGTGGCGGCAGTACCCGCCACCGACGAGCACTTCGCATACCTCAGCAGCGGCACATGGAGCCTTATGGGCATAGAGACGGCCGACCCCGTCATCACACCGCAGAGCTATGAGCGCAACTTCACCAACGAAGGAGGCATCGAGGGCACCACACGCTACCTGAAAAACATCTGCGGCATGTGGCTCATGGAGTGCTGCCGCCGCGAGTGGGGAGACACCGTGCCGCAGGACTACGCCACGCTCAACGGCGAGGCCGCTAAGCAGGCACCGTTCAGAAGCATCATCAATCCCGACGATCCGTCATTCGCCAATCCGCCGAGCATGCTCCAGGCCATAGCCGACTACTGCCGAAAGACAGGTCAGCCCGTGCCCGAAGGCTACGCACAGACATGCCGCTGCATCTTCGACAGCCTCGCCCTGCGCTACCGTCAGGTGTTCGGCTACCTCAAGGAGACGGCTCCTTTCCGCATAGACAGGCTGCACGTCATAGGCGGAGGCTCGCTCAACGACGGGCTCAACCAGATGACGGCCAACGCCACAGGGGTGGAAGTGCTCGCCGGTCCGCAGGAATGCACGGCCATAGGCAACATCATGCTTCAGGCAAAGGCAGCAGGACTCGTGGCCGACATATACGACATGCGCAGGATAATAGCCGACAGCGTGGACATGAAACACTACACACCGGCCGACAGCGAGGTATGGGACAAGGCTTATGCCAAGTACCTCGACATCGTGGCCAAGGCCGGATGACACAACAAAGAGAATAATAACCAACTAAATAAATTACCACTATGAAATCAGAACTCATCAACAAGGCTTATGAGATAGCCAAGGAACGCTATGCTGAGTTAGGCATCGACACAGAGAAGGTGATGGACACCATGGACAAAATACGTATCTCACTGCACTGTTGGCAGGCCGACGACGTGGCAGGATTCGAGTCAAACGGCTCACTCACAGGAGGCATACAGGCCACTGGCAACTACCCCGGCAAGGCACGCAACATAGACGAGGTGAGAGCCGACATACTCAAGGCTTCGTCTCTTATGCCCGGCAAGCAGCGCCTGAACCTGCACGAGATATACGGCGACTTCAAAGGAAAGTTCGTAGACCGCGACCAAGTGGAGCCCAAATACTTCGAGTCTTGGATGCAGTGGGCTAAGGAGAACGACTTTAAGCTCGACTTCAACTCCACATCATTCTCGCACCCGAAGAGCGGCAACCTCTCACTGGCCAACCCCGATAAGAGCATCCGCGACTTCTGGATAGAGCACACAAAGCGTTGCCGTGAGATATCGGAGGTGATGGGTGAGCGTCAGGGCGACCCCTGTATCATGAACCTCTGGATACACGACGGAAGCAAGGACATCACCGTGAACCGCATGAAGTACCGCGACCTGCTGCGCGACTCGCTCGACCAGATATTCGCCAAGGAGTACAAGAACATGAAGGACTGCATAGAGTCTAAGGTGTTCGGCATAGGTCTTGAGAGCTATACCGTGGGCTCAAACGACTTCTACATCGGCTACGCCACCAAGCATCAGAAGCTCATCACGCTCGATACGGGCCACTTCCATCCCACAGAGAGCACGGCAGACAAGGTGTCCTCGCTGCTGCTCTTCGTACCCGAGCTGATGCTTCACGTATCGCGCCCGGTGCGTTGGGACTCAGACCACGTGACCATCATGGACGACCCGACGCTCGAACTGTTCCAGGAGATAGTGCGCTGCGATGCTCTCGACCGCGTACACATCGGTCTCGACTACTTCGATGCAAGCATCAACCGCATCGGAGCATACGTCATCGGCACACGCGCAGCACAGAAATGCCTGCTCCGCGCACTCCTTGAGCCGCTCGCACAGCTGCGCAAGTACGAGGCCGAGGACAAGGGATTCGAGCGTCTCGCGCTCCTCGAGGAGGAGAAGGCCCTGCCGTTCGCAGCCGTATGGGACATGTACTGCCAGCGCAACGACGTGCCCGTGGGCACCGACTTCATACCCGAGATAGAGAAATACGAGGCTGAGGTGCTGAGCAAGAGAGCATGAACGGCCGCCGATTTGTCTAACCGTAAAGATACGAAAACCACATGGAAATCGTAATCGGACTGCTTATCATAGCGGTGGGCGCATTCTGCCAGTCGAGCAGCTACGTGCCCATCAACAAGATAAAGGACTGGAGCTGGGAGTCGTACTGGCTCGTACAGGGCATCTTCGCGTGGCTCGTGTTCCCGCTTCTCGGGGCATGCCTCGCCGTGCCTGAGGGCCACTCGCTCATGGAGCTGTTCGCCGCCGACCCGAAAGCGTCGCTCCTCACCATGTTCTTCGGAGTGCTGTGGGGCATCGGCGGACTCACGTTCGGCCTGTCGATGAGGTACCTCGGCGTGGCTCTCGGGCAGAGCATAGCCTTAGGTACGTGCGCAGGACTCGGCACTATACTCACTCCCGTGTTCACGGGCAACGTGTCTGACCTCACGCTCCCGGTCATCGTGGGCGTGGTGGTGACACTCGCGGGCATCGGAGTGATAGGACTGGCAGGACACATGAAGTCGCAATCGCTCAGCGATGAGGAGAAGAAGGAGGCCGTCAAGGACTTCAACTTCACCAAGGGCATAATAGTGGCACTGCTGGCCGGATTCATGAGCGCATGCTTCAGCATAGGACTGGGATTCGGCGAGGGCCTTAACTTCGGCGAACAGACTGACCCCATGTTCCGCACGCTGCCCGCCACGCTGCTCGTGACTATCGGAGGCTTCATCACCAACGCTGCATACTGTTTCTTCCAGAACCAGAAGAACAGCACATGGGCAGACTACAAGAAGTCGTCTCTCTATGCCAACAACGTGCTGTTCTGCGCACTCGCCGGACTGCTCTGGTACAGCCAGTTCTTCGGACTGAGCCTCGGCAAGGGCTTCCTCACCGAGTCGGCCACGCTGCTCACCTTCTCTTGGTGCATACTCATGGCCCTTAACGTGACATTCAGCAATGTGTGGGGCATCATACTCAAGGAGTGGAAAGGCTGCTCAAGCAAGACCATCACGGTGCTGCTGGCAGGTATTCTGATCCTCATAATATCATCTTTCTTACCTCAACTGCTCAAATAAGGGCCGTTGAATGGCAACTGAAAATACCTTGAATACACACTTTTAAGATATCCCCCTTCCGCCACGCCTACACGATTGACCACATTACAGGCAGCGGGAGGGGGACTTTCGTTTTCTCTAATGAGCCATTCCGTATGCCCCACCACGGCCATTCCGTATGCCTCTCACGGCCACTCCACATGCCACCATGGCCATTCTGTACGCCTCTCACGGCCACTCCGCATGCTGCCCACAGCGGCGCACTACTGACAAAAGTATCATCATATCGCCATTTTCCGCGTCATAAGGCACTCGTTATTAAATATTTTACTTAACTTTGTATCAAGGAAAGCCACGCCGAAGCAGCCATACACACATCACGCCGCTGCGGCACGGCATGCCGGCGAACGCCACAAGATACTGCCTGACATCACATCCTTTGATTAAATAACATAACAACCGATTCATCTTATGAGAAAACTCGTCACTATCATGACCCTCGTACTGATGACGCTCATTGCGCCAACAGCAGGAGCGCAGGGCATCTTCGACACCTATTTCGCCAAGGCACAGGCTTTCGCGCACGACTTCCCGAGCGAGAAAGTACACCTGCACTTCGACAACTCCAGCTACTATCAAGGCGACACTATATGGTACAAGGCATACGTCGTGAACGATGCCGACAACAAGCCGAGCCTCATAAGCAAGCCCCTGTACGTGGAGTTCGTAGACCAGCTCGGCAACGTGATGGACCGGCAGATAGTGAAACTGCACAACGGCGAGGGCGAAGGACAGATATCACTGGCCAACACGTTCTTCACAGGATTCTATGAAGTGAGGGCATACACCAAGTGGATGCTCTCGTTCGGGCCCAACCCGCCCTACTTCTCACGCGTCATACCAGTATACCGCCGCCCGCTCAGCACCAGCGACACGTCACGCAGCATAGCCACATACCGCATGGACGACAGCATGAAGCAGCGTCCCAAGCAGAAGGTGCGCAAGCTCAGCGTGCGCTTCTTCCCCGAAGGCGGCAACCTCATAGAGGGAGTGGCATCGACGGTGGGCTTCGAGACCCTCAGCGAGGACAGCGGATGGGTAGACATCAGCGGCTTCATACTCGACGAGAACGGCAAGAAGTCCATACCCGTAGCCACCATACACGACGGCATAGGCAGCTTCACCGTGAAGCCGGGCAGCAAGCCCGTGCAGGTGGCCATGACCTTCCAGGGCAAGGACTACAAGTTCACCTTGCCACAGGCGCAGCCCAAGGGCTACGTGCTCAGCGCCATCACGCGCGACAGCCTCATAGAGGTGAGCATCAAGCGCAACGCCCAGACCACTCCCGAACAGCTCGCCCTGTTCGTGTTCTCGCACTCCACGCCATGCACATACGTGCCCATTGACTTCGGCGACAAGCTGCAGCGCAACGTGCGCATACTCACCTCCGACCTGCCTGGAGGCGTGACGCGCCTCGCACTGGTCAACGCCAACGGCAACACCCTGGCCGACAGGTTCTGCTTCGTATATCCCAACAACACGCTCAACTTACAGGCTCAGGCCGACAGCAAGCTCTACGCGCCATACAGAAAGGCCAACTGCGTGCTGCGTCTGACCGACGGCAGCGGACAGCCCGTGCGCGACGCCTCGGTGTCGGTGGCCGTGCGCGACGGCGTAGACACCGACTACCGCGAGTATGAGGACAACATATTCACCGACCTGCTGCTCACCTCTGAGCTGAAAGGCTACATCAACCGCCCCGGCTACTACTTCACCGACCGCTCCGCGGGCCGCCGCCACATGCTCGACAACCTGCTGCTGGTGCGCGGATGGCGCAAGTACGACCTCGACGAGGCCCTGGGCAAAAAGACCTTCGACCCCAAGTACCTGCCCGAACCCAACCTCAACCTCTACGGACACATAGACTCATGGTACGGCAAGTCACAGGCCGGCATCGGCATCACCGTGCTCGCGCAGCGCGACACGCTGTATGTGACGGGCTCCACACGCGCCGACTCGCTGGGCAACTTCGTCATACCGCTTGACGACTTCTACGGCAAGATGGAGTCGCTCATACAGACACGCCGCGACAACAAGAAGTTCAACCGCAACGCCCTTGTGAGTCTCTACCGCACGTTCGAGCCCGACATGCGCGTGCTCGACTTCAGCGAGACCAATCCCGTGTGGGATGAGCCGGCCGACACCACAGCCCTCGAGCAGTCAATAGACTCACTGGCCACGGTGCTCAAGGGCGACAGCGTACACATGATAAGCGAGATAGTGGTGAAAGCCAAGTTCAAGCGCAAGAGCCTACTGAAGGATACGGAGACGTTCGAGCGCGACATCATAGGCTACTACAACATACGGCAGTTCATCGACAAGATGCGCGACGAGGGCAAGTTCGTACCCGACGACATGGCATGGCTCATGCACACCGTCAACCCCAACATCGACCGCGACGGCCTCAGATACCGCGTAGACTCGCTGAAGTACAGCGCCAACGGCAAGGACATATCGCTGCCGTTCCTCAAGGGGTGCAACGATATGATAGAGACTGCCCTGCTCTACCGCGACAAGACGGGGCTCAAGTCGCTCAACTTCGACAAGAACTTCCGCGTGAAGGAGACGGACATGGTGGACATATTCACCAACAACCGCACCGCCGATGTAGACACCATCAGCCAGACTCAGCTCCGCCGCATGGCAGTGAGGTGCGACTTCACCATGAACGAGCGTTGGAACCCGTCAGGGGTGTTCGCACCCACGCACGGCATACGCCGCACCATCATACAGGGCTACAACGAGCCGGCGCAGTTCTACTCTCCGCAGTATGCCGACATCAGCGTGCTCGATGTGCCCGACGACACGCGCCGCACGCTGTACTGGAATCCTTCGGCACGCACCGATGCCAACGGCGAGGTACACATCGAGCTGTACAACGGCCGCAACATGTCGTACCTCAACGTGAGTGCCGAAGCCATAGCCGATGGCAGACCCGCCGCCGTCACCTATATGTCGTACCCCAAGGAGCAGAGATAGCAGCGCACGCGCAACAGGCTGGCAATCAACGCATTGCAAAACGGCCCGTTTTGGCTTGTGAAATGGGCCGTTTCATCATGCGAAATGGGCCGAATCGCGGGCCAAAACGGGCCGTTTCGCAATGTGGTATATCCTGAAGTGTAATACGATTGTAACACCGTCGCAACATGTATGAACAAATACATGCCTAATTTTGCCGCCACAATACGACAAAAGACTGTAAAGATATGGAAAAGAAACACAAAGTACTGGTGGTAGATGATGAGCAGGACTTGCTCGAGATACTGAAGTTCAACCTCGAGACTGAGGGCTATGAGGTGCAGACCGCCACCTCGGCCGAGGAGGCACTGGGCCTCGACATACAGACGTTCGACCTGCTGCTGCTCGACGTGATGATGGGCGGCATGTCGGGGTTTGCCATGGCACGCAAGCTCAAGGACAACCCATCCACCGCCAAGGTGCCCATCATATTCCTCACGGCACGCGACACCGAGAACGACACCGTGACCGGATTCAACCTCGGTGCCGACGACTACATATCCAAACCGTTCTCCATACGTGAGGTGATGGTGCGCGTGCGGGCTGTCATCAGGCGCACGGCCGAACCGCAGGGCACGCCGTCCAACGTGCTGGCATACCAGGGCATAGTGATGAACATGGACCTGAAGACGGTCAGCGTAGACGGTGTGGACGTGCCGTTCACCAAGACCGAGTTTGAGCTGCTGCACCTGCTGCTCGACGAGCGCGGCCGCGTGTTCTCGCGACAGGAACTCATAGACCGCGTATGGCCTAAGGATGTGCTGGTGCTCGACCGCACCGTGGATGTCAACATCACGCGGCTGCGCAAGAAGATAGGACGCTTCTCCAAGTGCATAGTCACGCGGCTCGGCTTCGGCTACTACTTCGAGGCCTGACCCACGGCGGCCGTCCATGAGCGCACAAGTCGCAGGGCCGCAGCACATACACACCACTACCTAACCATCATGTCAACGCATCACCCATGAAGAAGATAAGCATAGGCAACAAACTCTACTTCAGTGTATTGTCGGTATTCATACTTTTCGCCGCCGCGTTCATAGTGTTTCAGCAGACGCGTGAGAAGCAGTACAAGACCGACCGGCTCAACATGCAGCTGCAAGACTACAACGCACGCATGGCCGAAGCCATGCACTACATGCGCCCAATGAGCGAGGACGCACTCGACCTGTACGTCAGGCGGCACGCCATGCCAGAACTCCGCGTCACCATCATCAACCGCCTGGGCAAGGTGATATACGACAGCCGCCTGAAGTCATACACCAGTCTGCCCGACCACAGCACGCGGCCCGAGGTGCAGACGGCCCTCAGCATGGGCAGCGGCTACACCGTGGAGCGCAACAGCACCACCCTCAACGACTATTTCTTCTACTCCGCAACATACTTCAAGGACAAGGGACTGGTGGTGCGCAGTGCCCTTCCGTACGACGACAACTTAGCGGAGTCGCTGCGGGCCGACCAACACTACATCTGGTTCGCGCTCTCTGCCGTGGCACTGCTCACCCTCATACTCTACCGATTCACGAGCAGGCTCGGCGACAACATCAACAAGCTGCGGCTCTTCGCCAGCCGTGCCGACCATGGTGAGTCGCTCGACACGGAGGACCTCGTGGCCTTCCCCGATGACGAGCTGGGCGAGATAGCGGAGAAGATTATCAAGATATACAAGCGTCTGCAGACCACGCGCAAGGAGCAGGACGAGCTGAAACGGCAGCTCACGCAGAACATAGCGCATGAGCTGAAAACCCCCGTGGCGAGCATCCAGGGCTATCTGGAGACCATACTCAGCAATCCGCGCATCGACGAGCCTACGCGCCAGCAGTTCCTCCAACGCTGCTTCGCGCAGAGCCAGCGGCTCACGGCCCTACTCACCGACATATCCACGCTCAACCGTCTTGATGACGCGCCCGGCCTCATTGAGTTCGGCGATGTGGACATAGCCGCCATCATAGCCGCCATCAGCAAGGAGACGGCACTCCAGCTGAAGGCCAAGCACATGGCATTCGTCTGCGACCTGCCACAAGCGATGCCCGTCAACGGCAGCCACAGCCTACTGTACAGCATATTCCGCAACCTCACCGACAACGCCATAGCATACGCCGGCGACAGCACCACGATAACAATCAGTGCCACCGACGGCGGCGACGCATGGCTGTTCATGTTCTGCGACAACGGCATAGGGGTGTCTGCCGAGCACCTGCCGCGCCTCTTCGAGCGGTTCTACCGCATAGACAAGGGACGCAGCCGCAAGATGGGCGGCACAGGACTGGGGCTCGCCATCGTGAAGAACGCGGTGCTGCTGCACGGCGGCACGATAGCGGCCAGCAACCTGCCCACGGGCGGATTGTGCTTCAAGTTCTCCATAACCAAGGGCGGACGCAGCACCGACGGCACGGCATAGCCGCACCACGACAATCACTTAAACCCATAATAGCATGACCATTCCGACCAAGGCACGCGCCACCATGCGCATCATCGCCACACTACTGCTCACGCTGCTGTCAGTCACGGCGGCCGTATCGCAGACCACAGCCACCACCACCGCACTGCCGCTGCGCCTGCGCGTGGCATCGTACAACATCCATCACGGCGAGGGACTCGACCGCAAGACCGACTTCGCACGCCTCGCCGCCACGCTCGATGGCCTCAACGCCGACGTGATAGCCGTGCAGGAGGTAGACAGCATGACCTCACGCACGGCGCAGACATACGCGCTCGGCACAATGGCACGGCTCATGGCGTACCACGACATCTACGGCCCAGCCATCGACTTCCAGGGCGGCAAATACGGCGTGGGCATACTCTCGCGCCACCGTCCGCTGCGTGTCACGCAGCATGAGTTGCCGGGAAGCCGCGAGCGCCGCACCCTGCTCGTGGCCGAATATGCCGACTTCGTATTCGCATGCACGCACCTGTCGCTTGACGAGGAGGAGCGCATGCGCTCCCTGCCCATAATCATCAGCACGGCAGAGAGCTACGACAAGCCGTTCATCGTAGCCGGCGACTGGAACGCCAGGCCTCAGTCGGCATTCATCAAGGCCCTCACGGAGATGTTTCAGGTATGCACAGACACAGCCACTCCCACCTTCCCTGCCGACAAGCCTACCGCATGTCTCGACTACATAGCCGTGTACAAGCGGCAGGGCGAGGCACGGCGCAGTGGCAAGGCCGACAGTCAGTGGGCACCATACAGGCCATACGTAGGCGAGGCCGCCGTGGTATGCAGCAGCACCGTGGTACAGGAGACGGCAGCCTCTGACCACCGTCCCGTAGCGGCGGAGCTCATACTGCCCACTCCCACCGACCGGCTGATGACCACACCGCCATACCTCCAGCTCGCCACGCCCACCTCAGTGGATGTCATGTTTCAGACAAACAGCGTGTGCCACTGCTGGATAGAGTACGGCACCGACACCCTGTCGCTGCGCAGGAAGCGCACCCTGCTCGACGGACAGGAGGTGTGCTTCGACACCGACAACACCATACGGCTCGACAGTCTCGCCCCTGCCACGCGCTACTACTACCGCGTATGCGCCACCGAACTGCTCATGAAGCGTTCGTACGAGAACCATTTCGGCGGCGACACACTGCGCACGCAGTTCTACAGTTTCACCACTCCGTCAGACCGTGGCGGCGACTTCACCTGCGTGATATTCAACGACCTGCATGAGAACAAGGCCGCCTACGACCGTCTGCGACAGCTCATCAGCGGCATAGACTACGACTTCGTGGTGTTCAATGGCGACTGTCTGCCCGAGCCGTCGAGCCGCAGTCATGCCCTCAGCATGATACACTCGCTCACCGACCCGATAGGCGGAGCGTGCAAGCCAAGCATCTTCCTGCGCGGCAATCACGAGATACGCAACTTCTACTCTGCGGGCATGCACCACCTCATAGGCTACTATGGCGGCAAGACATACTGCGCCCTGACGTGGGGCGACACCCGTATAGTGATGCTCGACTGCGGCGAGGACAAGCCCGACTCCACGTCTGTGTACGCCGGTCTCAACGATTTCGACCAGCTGCGCCGCGACCAACTGTCGTTCATCACGTCCGAGCTCAAGAGCAAGGCGTTCCGCCGCGCACACCATCATGTGCTCATCAGCCACATACCCGTGTTCGGCAACACCGACAGCTACCGCCCATGCACCAGCCTGTGGGGCCCTGTCCTGAGCAAGGCACCGTTCGACATAGCCATCGGAGCGCACACGCACAAGGCCGCATTCCACCCCGACGGTGCCGACGGATGCCCCTACCCCGTGATGATAGGCGGCGGCCCGTCGCCCTCCAAGGCAACGGCCATAGTGCTGCGCAGCCACAACGGCAAGCTCACCATGCAGGTATTGTCTGACAACAAGGAGGCAAGCCGCACGTATGAGTGCCGCTGACGCAGAATAAAGGAAACGCTGATAAAGAATTGAAAAGCCGCTGACGCTATACTAACAAGCCGCTGACGCTATACTAATAAGCCGCTGACGCGGAATAAAAAGCCGTTGGCACGGAACAAAGAAGTCCTGTCAACGAGACAAAAGAAAGCCGCCGACACTGAAGCATACAGCTTCGTGCCAGCGGCTCATAGTTTTACTAAGACCAATTATTAACAATATATCATACATTTACTTTCGTAAGTACATGCCATAAGTGGCCGTCATGCCGCGCGTCATTCACTGCACGGCCTTCTTCTTGCCACCCACCACGTATATGCCGCGGTCGAGTCCATCGAGGGCTTTGTCTGAGGAGACATTGTGGCGCAGACGTTGCCCTGAGATATTATACACGTCAACGCTCTTGTCCGATGCCTCCTCCTTAAAATTTTCGATGCCGAGCACCGCGCTCTTCTTGAGCAGGAAGTCTACCAGCACGCCGTATTCCGATGCGAACGCGAGCTGATGGAAGCCCTTGGTCACGGTGTTCTTCTCCCAGCCTCCGAGCATGTTGTTGGGCAGGAAGTCCTCCCACAGGTAGTTCTCATAGGCATAGTCGAGATTGTTCTGGAATGCCTCGCAGCCCATCTTGGAGTAGTAGCCCTTGGCGAGAGACCTCGGCTGCTCCATGGAGTAGCTCACTACGTATGCCCTCAGCAGCACGTCGTCAAACCAAGCGTTGAATCCGCTCTTTGTATCAGAGTCGTAAGGGAAGGGGTAGTACACCTTTCCGCCAATGCGCTTCGACGTGCCACGGAACTTCAACCATGACTTGTTGGCAAGAGCCGTGAGGTCGGTGAGGTACGACTCATCCCCCGTGAACTCATACAGGTCGCATGCTCCCGAGAGCATCGTGCCCGTGTTGTAGGTGAACTCCGTGCCGACGGGTCCGCCAGTATCTACGTGCTTACGGTACCGCTGGCCGTCGACGGTCTCGTATTGCAGTGTACCGTCGGCGCCGAGCATGTCCCAATACACGCCTGTTGATGAATTAAAGAGCTTCGTTTTCTGCCAGGCATACACTTTCTTGGCGAAGAGCAGATAGTAGTCAGACTTCTTCATGGTCTCCGTCTGGCGTTTGCCGTCGGCAGCGATGAAGCGGTGTGTGGCCTCATCGTCCTTGTCCTTATAGATTTGTGCGAGCCAAACGAGCGGCGACACGATAGGCGCGTTGCTGCACGAGTGCTTCGAGTTGTAACCGGGACCCCACGATATACCACCGTATTCGTTGCCGTCTGCGTCGAGATAGCAGTCCCATCCATCGAGAATGTAACTTGTAAGGTATTCTGCCTGAGTCAGGTATTTTGTTTCACCGGTGTTCTTGTAAGCCCTGATAAGCTCACGTGCTATCCACATCTGGTCGTCGTACACGTTCTCGATGCCCGTCACCGTGGCAGAGCCTACGGTGCTTCCACGGTGTACTCCGTACACGCTCCACTTGCTGGTCTGCGTGTACGACGTGAGGGTATAGGTACCCTTGTAGTAGCCGAGGTTTGTGTAGAGCTTCGACATCTGCGACTTGTAGCGTGCGAAGTTGGCCTCATACAGCTCGGGGAACTTGTCCTTGGTGAGCGTGAGGGCCTCCATCACGGAGTTGGTGGCCTCCAGCGCGGCCGTGTATGGCCACACATCAGCCGTACCCTCGGAACGCTTGGCACTCAGATTATAGATGTCGCCCATGCGCATAGCCGTTCCGCTGAAGCACTTTGACATCGTAGCGTCGAGCAGAGCCATGGCACGCGTGATGTTTCTCTTAGCGAGTTCCGTCTCTGTGAGTGTCTCCTGTGCCGATGCAAACGTCGCCGTCAGCATCAAGGCGAGACTGAAGAATATTTTTCTCATTTCCTTTTATTTAGGCTATTAAATATTAGTTTATGTACAAAGTTACGTGTTTTTCCGCTTACGACACGCATGTTTGGCTCACAAAAAAGCCACGGCACGGCTTTTTGGCCTACAAATTGCATTGCATGAACAGTTTTTTCGTCATTCAGCCACATACATATATATAAATAAAAGGTGCCGCAGGAAAATAAAAGGGCGCACGGCACGTTAGTGTTTAGAGTACACTCACCATAACATCATATCACACATACCACAACATTATATATATGCAACACACAATGACAGACGACGATGAACGGTACATGCGTGCCGCCCTGGCAGAGGCCCGTGCCGCCCTGGCAGAGGGCGAGATACCCATCGGTGCCGTGATAGTGGCGGCAGGACGCATCATAGCACGCGCCCACAACCTCACGGAGACGCTCTGCGACGTCACCGCTCACGCCGAAATGCAGGCCCTTACCATGGCGGCGTCGGCCCTCGGGGGCAAATATCTCAAGGGCTGCACGCTGTACGTCACCGTAGAGCCGTGCGTGATGTGCGCAGGAGCCATAGGATGGGCACAGGTAGACCGCATAGTGTACGGTGCCGATGACATAAAGCGGGGCTACGCCCTGTACGCCCCACGCGCCCTGCACCCCAAGGCTTCGGTGACGAAAGGTGTGCTTGAGGAGGAGTGCCGCACGCTCATGCAGGACTTTTTCCGCTCCAGACGGTAGATCTGAAGGTGTGTCATATCGTGCCGCCACTGCTCCAATATTGTACCAACACTGCTCTTATTCTACGCCACCGCTACGGGGACATAGTGCCAAAAAACGGGAGTTTTATTTTGTCCTTAACGCTATTCTGAGTAACTTTGCATAAGACAAGGCTGCACCTCAGCAATTAAAGCAAGCTTTATTGCGTTCGGTTTGCACTGTCTTTGCAACCGTTTTTCAAGAAATGGCAATGCCAGGATAACTTCTTCAAAGCATCAATGACAAACAATTCTACCCAAAAGAAAGCCTCATGGACTGAGGTCGATTACTCACCCCTATGCATAAGCCCGTACATCTCCACCCCTCTCTACGTGCCGGACGAGACCACCTTCTTCATCTGCCGTGACGGAGAGGAGCGCAAGCCCGCCCGCATGACGTTCGTGGTGTTCAAGTCTCTCAACGCCCCCGACGATGAATGGGAGGACGACCCCATGCCGGGCACGATACTCGCCGAGGTGCTTGGCGACGGTGACGAGGAGGTATCGCCGGTGCAGATGACCAACATCGGCATGCGGCCCGACGAGTTTCTGAGCGTGGTGCGCGACGACGACAGGGAGATAGTGTTTGACCTGTCGTGGGACGAGGGCACCATAAGCGTAGACAAGGCGCGGCTCACCGACGAGGGCTACGTCATACGCAAGGACGACTTCGGCGACGACGGCGTGCGCTGCGTGCTCACCCCCGATGGCGGCGAGCCTTTCGAGCTGCGCCTCGTGATACCATTCGTCGGATTCTCCATAGCCGATGCCGACGGCAACATGGCCGACCACGACATAACCATAACCCACGAGCAGGCCGATACATACACCTACGCATTCGTGGGCGACGGCAGCAACGACCGCTTCTCCGTACTTCTCGACGGCGACAAGCTCAACTACCTGTGCGTGCTGCGCGACGACGGCACGATGGCCGTGCGCGACATGCGCGACCGACTGGCCGAAGTGGGACAGATACCTGAGCGCGGCACGCTCACGCAACTGCTCATGGGGGCGCACGACGCACTCATAAAGAACAAGAACAACCGCTGGCGCGTGACCCTCGAGGGCAACGGAATGGATGATGCCAGCGACCTGAAGTGCGACCCTGTGGAGCTGTCGCGCTTTGCCTTCACCAAATTCTCAGAGTGCGACGAGGACGGTGAGGACGACCTCGCGCACCGCCTCATGGCCATGGAACAGCGCATGGCGTTTCAGTGGTACTGGCTCAATGAGCACGACTGGAGCCATGAGCACATGGACGGACTCATCGACATGGAGGGCATAGACGCTGACCCCGAGAAGATGATGCGCCAGGCTCTGCTCTTCAACCGCTTCGAGTCGTTCATGAAGAGGCTCACCGCTTTCTCCTACGTATCGCAGAAACCCATACAGGGCGACCAGTTACAGGCCCGCAACAACAAGCGCAAGATAGCGCGGTGTGCCAAGCGTGTGCTTGCCCACAGGGCCGGAACGGAGAGCATCTGGGGCCTCGACGAGGAGGCACGGCGCGAGATACTGCACTTCTCAGCCACCTTCCACCGCGAGTTCACGGCCGCCCTTGAGGAGCTGGGAGCATGACATCCGTAACGCTTTAGTTATCAATACGTTGCAAAACGGCCCATTTCACAAATCCATATAGTATCGCTCATAAATCCATAGAGGTTCGCATACAAATTCATGAAGCCTCATCAGCAAATTCATGAAGCCTCATCGGCATGCAGCCCATTACCGAATGACTGTTGCCGTGCAGCCTAATCGGCTATCAGTGCAAACTCCGCCGCCGAGGCATAGTCGTTGCCGCGCTGCTCGCTGAGAGCCCTCAGCCTGATGTAGCGTGCCCGCACGGGAGTGGCGAACATCACCTTCTGCGTGGCGGCATTGTCGGCGAAGGAGCCTTTGGCCACGGGTTTGCCCCATGTCTTGCCATCGTTGCTCACGTATATCTCATAGTCCTTGACACGTCCGTTGGGCGAACCGTCCTGACGAGCGGTGTACGAGCAGCCCCTCATCAGGCGCGTGTCACCGGCATCGAAGTCCACCCAGTGAGGATATTTCGCAAGCGTTATGGAGTACATAGTGTGCCATATCGTGGCAGGGTCGCCGTCTACAAGGTGCGCGGCATCGCCCTCACCGGGCTCCTGACTCGACGCGAAAGCCACCTCAAGCGGTATGCTCTCTATGCGGTCGAAGTGGGCCTTCGACTTCGATGTGGCATCGCCGTCGTACCAGAACGTCACATCACCGCCCTCACGCAGCGCGAACGGAGCGCGGTATATGCTCGCCTTACGGCTTCCTCCTATGGCATAGGCTATGCGGCGGCCGCTCATCGGCGTGCTGAGAGTCACCATGCCAGTGCGGCTGCGCACTATGCTGATGGGCCGTTCGCCAGAGGGAGTCACGCACACGGTGCTGTCTATCGTGGCCATGTCGGCACGGCGGATGACAAAACCGAAGTCACGCGCGGTGCTCATGACCTGATCGGGCCTCAGCGGCCCGCCCTGTCCGCAGCTCGCTCCGCCCAGACCCGTCACCTTAGCGTCAAGATGCAGGTATGTGGCACGGCTCTCTGGCAACTCAAAAGGATGCGCTGCCACCGTGAGTTGCTGCTGGCTCCAAGGCAGCGCCGACACCGACATCACGCTGTCGGCGATGAAAGCAGCGCCATGCCCTGCCCCATCGGTCACGGCACACCACCTCACCTCCTCGCGGTTGCCCTGCGCCTGGGGCTTAGGAAGCATTATGCCCTGCTCGGCCACGAGGCCGGAGTGCCGCTCGATGAACTGTCCTGTCTTGCGGTCGGAGTAGTTGTTGACAGGCCCACGGCCATAGTATGTGAAGTGGTCGAGCTCACGCGGCAACTGCATGCTGTAACCTATGCGCGGCAGGAGCACGTTGGGCTTGCTGGCGCTGATGGCACTCTGCAGCTCCACCGAGCCGTCGGTGTACACGGTGTAGGTCTGGCGTGTGCTGAACGTCAGCACGTCATCGCCGGCGGCATGGCTGCTCACGCCGAACGAGTAGGCCGACTCCGGGCTGCGGTCGCGGTCGTGGTACGCCTGGCGGCACACGTTCTTAGCACGGCTCTCCACCTCAAAGGTGAGCTGCACCGTGCCGTCGGGCTTGCTCACGGCGTTCCACTCACGCACGGTGTGGGCCAAGTCATACAGTCCGTTGGCAAACCACGCGTTGGGATATCCTATGCCCGCATCGTTGTCTGTGGGCGCACGGTACACGTCAAGCGCAGGTCCGTGGCCGTCGTCTATTATGGTCTGCTGCCCGTACACGAGCTTACGTATGCAGCCCGTGGCCGTATCAAACGACACGCTGAACCCCTCACCACGTACATCGGCATGTCCGTCGCCACGCGTGCAGCTCAACGGCTTGCCGCTGCGGGTAGCGGCGATGAGCGTCTGCGGCCTGACATCCGCGCCCTTCACGCGCAACTGCTCCTCCATCTGCACGTATCCGCGCTCCGCCCACGGCATGTCGGCGGCCTGACGGAACTGCACCTTCACGAAGTACTCACTGCCCTTGTCGAGCGATGCGTAGTCGTACGGCAGCGTGTATGTCTGCCTCTCGCGCGGGCCGAGCACACCTCGGGGGCCCTGAAGGTGCTGGTTGTCCTTCACACAGCGGCCATCGCGCCACAGCGACCATACTATGTCGTAGCCGCGCAGGGGCTCAAAATAGTTCTTGTTGAATATCTCTACCGTGCCTTTGTGCATGTCTACGGCACGCACAGCCACGTTCTGGTACACCTTCTTCACCTCATAATACTGCGCCTTGGGCGTGAGGTCGGGGCGCATTATGCCGTTCATGCAGAACATGCCGTCATTGGGTTTGTTGTCATTACCGAAGTCGCCGCCATACGCCCAGTACACTTTGCCAGTGGCAGGGTCGCTCTTCTCTATGGCCTGGTCTACCCAGTCCCAGATGGCTCCGCCCATAAAGAAGTTGGTACTCTCTATGGCGTCCCAGTAGTCTATGAGGTTTCCGCACGCATTTCCCATGGAGTGGGCATACTCCGATATGTGGAACGGGTACTTGAGCTGGTAGTTTCCCCTCACGGCTCCCTGCACCCACGCTATGGACGGGTACTGGTTGGAGCCCATATCCACTATGTCGTTGTTGCGCTCGTACTGCACCGGGCGGCTGGTGTCGTATGCCTTGATGGCCTTGTAGCACTCCTTGAAGTTGTCACCGGGGCCGGCCTCGTTGCCCATACTCCATATCACCACCGACGGATGGTTCACTGTGGCATGCACCATCTCCATGTTGCGTGCCACATGTGCATTGCGAAACTCGGGCACATGCGACAGGCTCGCCTCGCCGTAGTAGTACTCATGGCTCTCAAGGTTGGCCTCATCCTCAAGGTATATGCCGTACTTGTCGCACAGGTAGTACCAGTACGGCGCGTCGGGATAGTGCGAGTTGCGCACGTGATTGATATTGGCACGCTTCATGAGCATCACCTCCTGCTCCATCTGGCGGCGGCTTACGGTGTGGCCAGAGAGCGGACTGTTCTCATGACGGTTCACACCCTTGAGCTTCACGGGGCGGCCGTTGATGTAGTAGTAGCGCCCGGCGAGGCCGAACTCGTCGTCAGACGCCGGCGTGTCCTTTATCTCCACCTTGCGGAATCCCACCACCGTGGAGAACGTCTGGAGCGTCTTTCCGCGTGCGTCGCGGAGCTCGCCCACGAGCGTGTAGCGCCATGGTGCCTCGGCACTCCACGGCTTCACCGCGCTGCCACAGTCTATGGTGACATCGGCCTGAGCCTCGCTGCCCGCGCCGACACGCATAGGCAGTGCGGCGGTGGCAGCTATACCGTCTACGGGAGTGTTGTCGTCGGAGTAGAGCTTGTTGGCATACAGGCGGTAGGAAATGGTCAGTCCCTTGGCAGCGGAGGCCGACGTGTTGGCCACCTGTGCGCTGACATGCAGACGGGCATGGGTGTAGGTGCCGTCGTAGTCGGGTATGGCCTTGATGTCGCGGACGTGCAGCCGCGGCTTGGCCGTGAGCGACACGGAGCGGAATATGCCTGGAAGCCTGAACATGTCCTGGCTCTCGAGCAGCGAGGCATCGCTGTTGCGGTACACCTCCACTGCCACGGTGTTGGCACGGCCCGGCTTGTTGAGATACGGCGTGATGTCAAACTCGGCGAGGTTGCGTGAGTTCTTGGAGAAGCCCACGTACCTCCCGTTGACGTAGAGATAGAAGAAGGAGTCCACTCCATCGAAACTGATGTACACGTTGTCGCCCCTCCATCCCGCCGGCACCACGAAGTCGCGGCGGTACGATCCCACCTCATTGCGGTTGCGGTATGTCATCCAGTCGGTGGGCGGCGTGCGCATAACGCCTCCCCGCCAGTCGCCGGGGCGCACCTCATGCTTGAATATCACGCGCTGGTTGGAGTACAGCGGACTGCCATAGCGGCACGTACCGTCGGGCTGCAGGCCTGCCACGTTCCAGCTCATGGGCACGGATATGTCGTCCCACGAGCTCACATCGTAGGCTGTACGGAAGAATTCCTTGGGACGGCTGTCGGGGTCTGGCGACCAGTGGAACTTCCACTTGCCGTCGAGCGACATCCACAGCGTGCTGTACTCTGGCAGCACACGCCGTGCCGACTCCACGTCGGCGAACGAGAAAAACCACGCATGCGGCTGCTGCTTGTTGAGCGCGAGCGAGTCGGGACTCTGCCATTCCCACCCAGTGGGGGCCTCCATCTGCTGGTAGTAGAAGCCACCGAGCGTGCCGTCGGCCATGACAGGAGCTGCGAGGGCGGCGGCAATGATAACAAATGCTGACTTTAGCATATACGGAAATATATTTGGATAGTATTGTCGGGTTAGTAACATATACGTGCGGCGAGTGCCTGCATGCGGCAGCACGGCCGGTAGTTCATGGTGCTTGCAGGTATGCTTCCCCGACGTCCGCAGGGCCGTCGGGGAATGTATCGAGAGTGTACGGGAGTCACAGCCGCTCCCCATCGGAGGGGAAACGCACGTCCCAGCGGCGGCGGAGCTCGTCCATGAGCCCCATCATACGCAGTGTCTCGGAGTGCGGCATGAAGTGCGACTCTATGTCGCCGTGGTCGAGAGCGTCTACGGCCGCGCCCACCTCATACTCGAAGCCAGTGACCTGCGGCGGCGCGTCGAGCGTCCGCACCACGTTGTAGTCGCGGTCTACGATGCGCAGAGACGACGGGTTGTTGATGTTCTCCACTATGATGTGGCCGTCGTCTCCTGCTATCACGCCCATGCGGTCGCTCTTGGCGTATATCGAGGAGTACAGCGTGGCCATGCGTCCGTCGCCGTACCACAGCGTGATGGTGTGCTGCGCGTCCATGCCCGTGGCCGTTTTCTGGCACGAGGTGTCTATACGGCTGATGTCGTTGCCGAACACCATGGAGGCGAAGTTGAGCGTGTACACGCCTATGTCGAGCAGTGCTCCGCCCCCGAGGTCGGGGCGCATGATGCGCTCCTTGTGGCTGATGGGGTAGCAGAGGTTGGCCGAGAGCGTGCGCGGCTTGCCTATCACACCGCTCCACACGAGCTCCTTCAGCGTGGCCATGAGCGGCATGTAGCGCGTCCAGATGGCCTCGGTGATGAACACGCCGCGCTGCCGCGACAGCTCCATGAGGCTGCGTGCCTCACCGGCATTGACGGTGAACGCCTTCTCGCACACCACGGCCTTGCCTGCCTCCAGGCACATACGCGCGTGGCGGTAGTGCAGCGAGTGGGGCGTGGCTATGTACACTATGTCTACGGCGGGGTCGGCCACGAGCTCCTCATACGAGCCGTATGCCTTGCTGAACTGCCACCGCGCCGCGAAGTCGCGGGCACGGTCGTAGCTGCGCGAGGCCACGGCGTAGCTGCGCACGCGGTCGAGGGCCAGCAGCGTGCGGCCCATCTTCTCGGCTATGTGCCCCGCGCCGATGATGCCTATGTTGTAGGTTCTCATTATATTATATGTGTCATTTCCTGAATACTATCTTCGCAAACACGGGGTAGTGGTCGGATATCATGCGGCGCTCACGACGGCCGTAGCCCTCGTCGAAGTGCTTCTTGTCGGCGGCCTTCTGCTCCTCGGTCTGCTCCATGGGGGTCCAGTAGCTATCGGTCACCACTCCATAGCGGCGCACGTTGAACTTCGGCGACACGAATATGTGGTCGATGCGGTGCGTAGTCCACTGATAACTCTTAAAGTCATTCCACGTACCGTTGGTGGCGAAACGCCTGTCGGCGAAGGCATAGCAGTCCTTGAGTATGCCCGAGTCGCTGAATATGCGGTATATCTCGTTGGTCTGGTCTACATTGAAGTCGCCTGTGAGTATCACTGGCGAGGCCGTGCCGGCTATATCCTTTATCTTGCTTATGACGAGCTTGGCCCCCTCGCGGCGTGCCACCACGCCCACGTGGTCCATGTGCAGGTTGAAGTAGTAGAACTTGAAGCCGTTGGTCTTGTCGCGGAACTGCCCCCACGTGCATATACGCGTACAGGCAGCGTCCCATCCCTTGCCCGGTCTGTCGGGATGCTCCGACAGCCAGAAGTGCCCGTTGCGGAGCAGGGTGAACCGCTTTTTGTCGTAGAATATGGCCGAATACTCGCCGGCCCGCTTGCCGTCGTCGCGTCCCACGCCTATGTAGTCGTACTTGTCGAGGCCGCGCTTCAGGTCCTCGAGCTGCTCGTAGAGCACCTCCTGCGTGCCGAACACGTCGGGCTCGTAGAAGTTTATCTGCTCGGCGAGCACCTTGGAGCGCACGCTCCAGGCGTTGCCCTCTATGGAGTCGTCGGCATTCTTGTAGCGTATGTTGTACGTACCCACGAACAACGACTGCGCTGACATGGCGGCGGCGAATGCCATCACCGCCATAAGTGATAATAATTTTCTCATTGTTTTATTTGATTAATGATATGAATAGTAAGTAATGATTCTGAGTTATCAGACGCAAAATTAGCACTTTTATTCCGTTCCGCCAAACATTACGCGCTATTTGCGAGCCACGGCCGCGAAGCACGCGCGTATGCTTCCCGACGCGCCACGGCCCGCCCTCATCCATGCCCACGGCGGCATGCCGCGCCAATGCGGCCATGCTTACAATCTGATATGGGCCGAATCGCATTGCGAAACGGCCCAAAACGCACCGCGAAACGGCCCATTCCGCACTGCAAAACGGGCCGTTTAGCAGACAAGCCCTGTCTCGGCTCATCGGCAAGACGGACTGTAAGCAAAACACACCGTTATTCTTTCAGACTGTAAGCAAAAGCCATCCGCCTCACGCTGTCATCCGCACCGCACGGCAGCGGAATGCGCACCCACGGCACAGGCCGCAGCAAAAAAAAGGCTGCACAGGCCAAAAGTAGCGGTCAGAAGAATGGGTCTTTGGCATTTTTTTAGTAATTTTGCCCACAATTTACTAATCGTATTCCGAAGAATAGTCAATACAACACTCATGGATACAGTGAAAATCAAGGACAAGAGCTTCAGGGTGTCTATCCCGGAGTCGGAGATACTGGAGCGTGTGAAGGCCGTGGCCGAGAAGATAAACAAGGACATGGCCGGGCGCAACCCCCTGCTGCTGGCCGTGCTCAACGGCTCGTTCGTGTTCGCCGCCGACCTCATGCGCATGCTCACCATACCCTGCGAGATATCCTTTGTGAAGCTCGCCTCCTACCAGGGCACCACCTCTACGGGCAAGGTGAAGGAAGTGATAGGCATCAACGAGGACCTCGCCGGGCGCACGGTCATCATAGTGGAGGACATCGTGGAGACCGGACTCACCATCAAGCGCATGATAGAGTCGCTGGGAACGCGCAACCCCGAGTCCATACATATATGCACGCTGCTGCTCAAGCCCGCCTGCCTGAAGGTGCCGCTCAATATAGAGTACGCCGCCATGGAGATACCCAACGACTTCATCCTGGGCTACGGTCTCGACTACGACCAGCAGGGACGCAACCTGCGCGACATATACACGGTGATGGAGGACTGACCATACCGCCCCACACCCCTGCCGCACCGGGGCGCCGCCACGCCCCGCAGGGGAGGCATGCGCCCACACACGGCACTACGGCACGGCCCGCACACACGCCGCGCCACGGCACAGAGATGCGCCGCGCACCCCTTACAAGAAGAGAGATTATTATCAAAAAACACTATCATAGATAAAAAGATGAGAAATATTGTGATTTTCGGTGCCCCTGGTTCAGGCAAGGGCACACAGAGCGATCTGATGATCAAGAAGTACGGGTTCAACCATATCTCCACGGGCGACGTGCTGCGTGCCGAGATAAAGAACGGCACCGAGCTGGGCAAGACCGCCAAGGGATACATCGACAACGGCCAGCTCATACCCGATGAGCTTATGGTAAGCATCCTCGCAAGCGTGTACGACAGCTTCGGCAAGGAGCATGAGGGCGTGATATTCGACGGATTCCCCCGCACCATACCGCAGGCAGAGGCCCTGAAGCAGATGCTCGCAGAGCGCGGACACAAGGTAGCTGCGATGATAGAGCTCGACGTACCAGAGGACGAACTGATGAAGCGTCTCATCAAGCGCGGTCAGGAGAGCGGACGCTCCGACGACAACGCCGAGACCATAAAGAAGCGTCTCGACGTGTACCACAACCAGACAGCTCCGCTCATAGACTGGTACAAGAAGGAGGGCACACACCACCACATACAGGGCCTGGGCGAGCTTGACCGCATCTTCGGCGACATCTGCAGCGTGATAGACGCTCTCTAATCCGCCATGCACGGCCCCGACGGCACGCGCCACAGGCACACCCACGGTCGGAAACCGCTGTCATACAGACAATAATCGGCCGAAAATTTGCCGCATCGGGAAAAAAGCCGTAACTTTGCACCGCTTTTCGGCGTAACCTATGGTGGGAAGATGTGTTGCTCGCTATGTTACGTTGGGACGATAAACAAATTTAATTATTAAAACAAGATGGATTTAATTAAAGTTGCTGAGGAAGCATTTGCAACCGGCAAGAAGTTCCCGGAGTTCCGCTCTGGTGACACTATCACTGTCGCTTACAAAATTATCGAGGGTTCAAAGGAGCGTATCCAGCTCTATCGCGGTGTGGTAATCAAGATCTCCGGCCACGGAGACAAGAAGCGTTTCACCGTACGCAAGATGTCTGGAACAATCGGTGTGGAGCGTATCTTCCCCATCGAGTCGCCCAACATCGACAGCATCGTTGTCAACAAGCACGGTAAAGTACGCCGCGCAAAGCTCTACTACCTGCGCAAGCTGACTGGCAAGAAGGCACGCATCGCAGAGAGAAGAGTAGTTACAGGCGAGTAATCGAGCCGCTCCTTTCTACGCAAAGCGAAGAAATAAAAAAGACCTGCCGAGGCATCAGCATGATGTCAGCAGGTCTTTTTTTCGTCTTGTGCAGACACGCCGTCAGTGCCATGCGGTACGGCCACGGAGGCCGATACGCTCCAACATACGGCTGCCTAAGTGCCAGCGTGTGGGCATCACTGCATCGGCAGACGGCCATCCCAGTGCCGGCGTGCGGCACGGGTGCTACTCGAAATTCTCATCGCCGTCGCTCTCGCCGTGCATGGCCTGGCGCAGACTCGCCCAGTCCTGGAAGCCCAAAAGCAGTGCCACCTTGTCAAGGGTCTCGCGCGACGGCGGCTCCTTCTCGCGCAGACGGCTCACTATACGGCGCAACGCGTCCTTAGGGAGCGGGGCCTTGCGCAGCTCCTTCTGCGTCACGACACCGAGCTTGCGCAGCTCATCAATAAGTTTTTCCATTTCTCTCTTTCTCTATAAAAACATACCTCTGTGGCATTGCTGCAAAGTTACAACAAAACCACCGAATAGCCGTCACACACGACAAGTTTTTATATCACGCGGCCATACGCGCACGCCACGAGGCCGTGCATGTACCATCACGCTGCCGTGCTTGTACCTTCACGCCGCCGCGCGTGTACCGCCCGACAGCCATACAAGTACGGTCTTGCCCACTGTACGCGCACTGCCACATCGCCAAAAACACCGCAATAGCATCCTTTTTTATCACAAAAACTACACGGTGGCTTGTAGTTTCCATATTTTTATAGTAATTTTGCAGCGTCTAAAAGATTGATCATCAACAGCCGACCGCCGCAGTCAGCCGCGTCATACGGCACGCATCGGCCACACAGCACGGCCACAGGGCCAACTAAAAGCATACATAACACATAACAACAGTAAAATATCCATTTAGAATTATGAGAACAACAAGACTGCTACTCATGCTCATCATGATAATGACGGGCTTAGGCAGCTATGCACAAAAGACCGTGACTTTCACCGCAGGTACCGACTGTGGCAAGAACTCATCCTACAAAAGACTCAGCAATGTGAGCGAAGAGATCTCCAAGGACGGCGTCACCCTCAAAGCGAGCAACGCCACCTTCAACGCCGGTGCCACCTACTCCGCCAAGAAAAACATATTGGGCGAAGGCACCGTGACGGTGACAAGCACCGACTACAAGATACTGTCCGTGCAGTTTACCGATGCCGACAACGCCGCAGCACTGTCTGCTGACAGCTTCGACGCGGCCACAGCCACATGGACAGGCGAGGCCAACGAGGTGAAGTTCACTATCAAGAGCGGTGAGACTAAGTTCTCATCCGTGGTGGTGACACTTGCCAGTCAGGCCAACACATCATTAGCTTTCGCAGAGCAGGGAGTCCGCGTAGTAAGCGGCGAGACCGCCACACTGCCCGCACTGACGCTCACCAGCAACGGCGCGGAGGTCACAGGCAAGGCATATACCTACGAGAGCTCCGACGAGAGCGTGGTGTCTGTTGACGCCACGAGTGGCGAACTGACCGTCTGCGGCGAGGGAAAGGCCGACATAACGGCCTCTTTCGCGGGCGATACCGACTATGCCGGTGCCTCAGCCACGATCCATGTGTACGTTCTTGCCACCGATGTGGTGCTCTATGAGTCGTTCGACAAGATGACGGGCAGGGGCGGCAACGACGGCGAGTGGGACTTCACCAGCACCAACAACGCCTTCAGCTCCGACGGTTGCGACCTCGACGGCTGGGCAAGCTCCGCTTTCGTGTACAACGCCAACGGCTGTCTCCGCATAGAACGCGCATCAAGTGCCACCACTCCTGCGATAGGAGTCAACGGTGACATAGAGCTTACCTTCAAGGCAGGGGCCATCCGCAACACCAACGCCGTGGTAAGTATAAGCGTAGAGGGCGACGGCACTGCCGACGTAAGTGAGGTGACCACCGAGAACGGACAGTTCGACACATACACCGTGAAGGTGACAGGCGTAAGCGAGGACACACGCATCAAGTTCGCGTCAAACACCACTATATTCGACGGCGCTGGCTTCTTCATCGACGAGGTGACGGTGCGTGACGTGACCGTTCCCACCGCCATAGACGGCATCAAGGCCCCTACCACAAGTGTCAAGTCTGGCATCTACACCACCGACGGCACCTACCTTGGTACCGACAGCAGCCGCCTGGCCAAGGGCCTGTACATCATCGGCGGCAAGAAAGTGATTAAGAAGTAACGCCGACAGGCGCAGCCGTCAGCACGACGGCACACACATACAGAAAGGGCGTGAGCAGGTCTATGACCTCAGCTCACGCCCTTTTGCGTATATACCACTCAATAACACGGCCCCGGCGCACCCACCCTGACGGGCAGACGTGCCGGGGCCGTGATGTTATTTCTTAGCCACACGGTTGTGTGCAACGCGGTTCTTCGAGCGGTTGTCCCTGTTTGGAGCGGCCTTCACTTCCGTGTCCAGCCACCCAGAGTCAAGAAAATCACTGCCTGAGGCAGTAAGCTCAAAGTCTATCTCGGGCATTTCCACCGGGTCGGCCCTGTACGGTATGTGTGCCTTATCGACCACCTCGACCCTCACCATGGCCACTCCATGGTTGAGCATGCCCAACTCCTTAGCGGCGCCCCACGACAAGTCGATGATACGTCCCCTCGTGTGAGGCCCCCTGTCAGTAACCCTTACGACCACTTCCCTGCCGTTGTTCTGGTTCGTAACCTTGAGCAGGGTGCCGAAAGGGTAGGTCTTGTGCGCACAAGTGAGGCTGTCATGATGCAGTCGCTCACCACTGCTTGTGCGGGCTCCAGTCGCTCTCTTCGAGTAAAAGGAAGCCTTTCCTGTCTGCGTCTGCGCCACCGCAGCGGCACAGACGATGATTAACAATACTGATAATACTGACTTTCTTAATATCACTTTATTATAATTATTGATGAGTCTTCACCTGCCATGCGGGCCTTCCGTCACGAAGTCCTTGTCGTCATGGAGTATGCCAGCCCCAGCGCGTCGCCCGCGCCGCAGGCCTGGCGGCCGTGCTCATACTATACCCTGCGCCATCATGGCGTTGGCCACCTTCATGAATCCGGCCACGTTGGCACCACGCACGTAGTCGATGTAGCCATCGGGGCGCGTGCCATATCTTACGCACTGCTCATGTATGGAGTGCATGATGTAGTGCAGCTTGTCGTCCACCTCCTTGCCGCTCCAGACGAGCCGCATGGAGTTTTGTGTCATCTCGAGTCCCGACGTGGCCACTCCGCCGGCGTTGACGGCCTTGCCCGGCGCGAAGAGCTGGCGTGAGTCCACGAACTTCTCCACTGCCTCGGTGGTGCATCCCATGTTCGACACCTCGGCCACGCACATCGTGCCGTTGTCGATGAGGAGCTGCGCGTCATGGCCGTCGAGCTCGTTCTGCGTGGCGCAGGTGAGCGCGATGTCCACCTTCTGGCCCCATGGCTTCTCGCCTGGGAAGAACTGTGCGCCGCTGAACTCGTCGGCGTATGGCTGGCATACGTCGTTGCCCGAGGCGCGGAGCTCAAGCATGTAGTCTATCTTCTCGCCGCTTATGCCGTCGGGGTCGTATATATATCCGTCGGGGCCACTTATCGTCACCACCTTGGCACCGAGCTCCGTGGCCTTCTTAACGGCCCCCCATGCCACGTTGCCGAAGCCGCTCACGGCCACTCTCTTGCCCTCGATGGTCTCGCCACGGGTGGCAAGCATCTGCTTCACGAAGTAGAGTGCGCCGTAGCCTGTGGCCTCCGGGCGTATGCGTGAGCCGCCCCACTCCAGGCCCTTGCCCGTGAGCACGCCCTCCCAGCGGTGGGTGAGCTTCTTGTACATGCCGAAGAGGTAGCCTATCTCACGCGCTCCCACTCCTATGTCGCCCGCGGGCACGTCCTCATCGGGGCCTACGTGGCGGTACAGCTCCGTCATGAATGCCTGGCAGAAACGCATGACCTCAGCATCGGAGCGTCCGCGTATGGAGAAGTCGGAGCCGCCCTTGCCGCCGCCCATGGGCAGCGTGGTGAGCGCGTTCTTGAATGTCTGCTCGAAACCGAGGAACTTCAGTATCGACAGGTTGACAGACGGGTGGAAGCGGAGACCTCCCTTGTAGGGGCCTATGGCGCTGTTGAACTGCACGCGGTAGCCTATGTTGACGTGTACCTCGCCCTTGTCGTCAGTCCATGGCACGCGGAACGTGATGATACGCTCTGGCTCTACGAGCCGCTCTATGAGCCGTGCATTCTCAAACTCAGGATGCTGGTTGTAGACATCAGCTATTGACACGAGTACTTCTCTCACGGCCTGAATGTACTCAGGCTCGCCCGGATGCCTTCGCTCCAGATCTTGGATTATCTTCTCAACGTCCATAGTAGTAATGTAATTTTAAATAGGTTCAGCAGTTATCTTTTTGTAAACTCGATGCCGCAAATATACATTTTTTATCCGTCAGAGCCAAAAATCAAGGCATTTTTTAGCATTTATTATTGACGTTTTGTTTGTTTGCGGCCGTTTTTTGAATGTTTTTCAGCATTGTTAATGGCCTCGTGAGCCACGCCGCGCACGGCACATCGCAAAGTGCTGCGGACGGGGGCGCAAACAGGGTCGGGCAAGATGCTTTTGCGAAACGGCCCATTTCGCACTGCAAAACGGCCCATTTCGCACTGTAAAATGGGCCGTTTTAGGAGCCAATTCGGTCCATTTTGCAACGCACTGTGTGTCAATATATTACAAAGACGAGCAAAGAACATGTCGAAGAGCGGCCACGACACCGCCACATGCCATGCCGCCACATATCTGCCGCACGGCTCACTTATCATGGCGCGAAAGTATGATGATTCGGAATTTTATTAGTAAATTTGCGCCACCCCAACCTATTCACACAACTTATCAACATACTACAATGAGCACACCACAGACCAACATACCACAGGAGTTCAGCCAGTTCTACCTGAAGGACGTGACGTTCGTCAACCTGATGATGCGGCGCATATACAACGTGCTGATAGTGGCCAACCCCTACGACGCGTTCATGCTGGAGGACGACGGGCGCGTAGAGGAGAAGATTTACAACGAGTACATGGAGCTCGGGCTGCGCTATCCGCCCACGTTCACGCAGGTGAGCACCACCGAGGAGGCACGGCGCGTGCTGAGCACCATGAACATAGACCTCGTGATATGCATGCCCGGCAACGCCGACAACGACGCGTTCTCCGTGGCACGCGACATCAAGGCATACTTCCCCGACATACACTGCGTGGTGCTAACGCCCTTCTCGCACGGCATCACGCGGCGCATGCAGAACGAGGACCTGAGCATTTTCGACTACGTGTTCTGCTGGCTCGGCAACACCAACCTGATACTATCGATAATAAAGCTCATAGAGGACAAGATGAACATCGAGCACGACATCCACGAGGACGGCGTGCAGATGATACTCCTCGTGGAGGACAGCATACGCTTCTACAGCTCCATACTGCCCAACCTATACAGCTACATACTGCTCCAGAGCCAGCGTTTCGCCACGGAGGCACTCAACCGACACACCGCTACCCTGCGCATGCGCGGACGGCCAAAGGTGGTGCTGGCACGCACCTACGAGGAGGCCATGGCCCTGTACGACAAGTACTCGGCCAACACGCTGGGCGTGATAAGCGACGTGCGCTTCCCCAAGGACGGCGTGAAGGACCCCGAGGCCGGTCTGAAACTGCTGCGGGCCATACGCGCCCGCGACGAGTACGTGCCGCTGATAATAGAGAGCTCTGAGACGGAGAACAGGCAGAAGGCCGAGGCCGAAGGCTTCCGCTTCGTGGACAAGAACTCAAAGAAGATGAGCATAGACCTCCGACGGCTGCTCGAGGAGCACATGGGATTCGGCGACTTCATATTCCGCGACCCCAAGACGCACGCCGAGATTATGCGCATACACAGCCTCAAGGAGCTGCAGGACAACATCTTCAAGATACCCGACGACTCCATGCTCTACCACATATCGCGCAACCACATGAGCCGCTGGCTCTCGGCCCGCGCCATATTTCCCGTGTCGGCATTCCTGAAGACGGTGACATGGCACAAGCTGCAGGACGTGGCCGCGCACCGGCAGATAATATTCGATGCCATAGTGCAGTACCGCCACATGAAGAACATAGGCGTGGTGGCGGTGTTCGACCGCATGAAGTTTGACACCTACTCCCACTTCGCACGCATTGGCGAGGGCTCGCTGGGCGGCAAGGGACGCGGTCTGGCGTTCCTCGACAACGTGGTGAAGAGGCACCCGGAGTTCAGTCAGTTCAAGGGTGTGAGCGTGCAGATACCCAAGACGGTGGTGCTCTGCACCGACATCTTCGACCAGTTCATGGAGCAGAACAACCTGTACCAGATAGCGCTAAGCGACGCTCCCGACGACGAGATACTGCGCCACTTCATGCGGGCGCAGCTCCCCGACTCACTGATAGCCGACTTCTTCACGTTCTTCGAGGCCACGCACAGCCCCATCGCCATACGTTCCAGCTCGCTGCTCGAGGACGCGCACTACCAGCCCTTTGCCGGAATATACAGCACCTACATGATACCGTGGCTCGACGACAAGTACGCCATGCTCTCCATGCTGGCCTGTGCCATAAAGGGTGTCTACGCCTCTGTGTACTACAAGGACTCCAAAGCCTACATGACGGCTACGAGCAACGTCATCGACCAGGAGAAGATGGCGGTGATACTGCAGCAGGTCGTGGGCAAGCAATACGGCTCGCGGTTCTACCCCAACATATCGGGCGTGCTGCGCTCCATCAACTACTACCCCATAGGCGACGAGCGGTCGGAGGACGGCATCGCCTCGCTGGCGCTGGGCCTGGGCAAGTACATCGTGGACGGAGGGCAGACGCTGCGCGTGTCGCCGTACCATCCGCACCAGGTGTTGCAGACGAGTGAGCTGGAGACCGCGCTCAGGGAGACGCAGACTCAGTTCTATGCCATAGACACAACGCACACGGGCGACGACTTCAAGGTAGACGATGGGTTCAACATAGCGAGGGTGAAGGTGAAGGAGGCGGCCGCCGACGGCAGCATCACTTACCTCGCTTCCACCTTCGACCCCTACGACAACATCATACGCGACGGCATATACGAGGACGGACGCAAGGTGATAACATTCGCCGGTGTGCTCCAGCAAGACGTGTTCCCCCTGCCCGAGCTGCTGCAGATGTCCATGAAGTACGGTGCCGAGAGCATGCGGCGGCCAGTGGAGATAGAGTTCGCGTGCAACATAAATGACGACCGCACGGGCGAGTTCTACCTCCTTCAGATACGTCCGATAGTCGATTCCAAGCAGATGCTCGACGAGGACGTGGCTGCCATAGGCGACGATAAGTGCCTGCTGCGCTCCCACAACTCCCTCGGGCACGGCATCAGCGACGACGTGACGGACGTGGTGTACGTAAAGGCCGGCGACGACTTCACGGCCATGAACAACCCCGCCATTGCCGACGACATAGAGCGCATCAACCGCCGTTTCCTCGCCGAGGGCAAGGGCTACGTGCTCATCGGCCCCGGACGGTGGGGGTCGAGCGACTACTGGCTGGGCATACCCGTGAAGTGGCCGCACATCAGCGCGGCCAAGGTGATAGTGGAGGTGGCTCTGAAGAACTACCGTGTAGACCCGAGCCAAGGCACGCACTTCTTCCAGAACCTCACCAGTTTCGGCGTGGGTTACTTCACCATAGACACCAACACTGCTGACGGCATGCTGCGCAGCGACATCCTCGACGCCATGCCGGCGGTGGAGGAGACGCGCTATGTGCGCCACGTGAGGTTTGACAAGCCGCTGCGTGTGATGATGGACGGCATGCGGCAGGAGGGCGTGGTGATGCTGCCCGGCCAGACAGGCGGTGCCGCACATGACGACATGGAGCAGAAATGAGAGTACAACAAGGTAAATACCAGAAATCGCTTGATATAAATCAATAAATCAAGATTTACATATAAAAAATCGCATTAGGATTTGGTTACAAAGCATGAAATCCATATCTTTGCAATGTTTTTCATGGTATTAGATTTAAGGTTAACAAAGATTGGGACACAGCGGTGCCCCTTTTTTTATGCCCATAAGCCAACACGGGGCCTACGATGACACGCAATCCCGATGTCATGAACGCCACAACAATCACAATCATAGCCGCCATCTTAATTGCAGTTCTGCCACAGGCGTGGACGAACGGTCTACCTGTTGCAGTCCGGAGCCGGTGTGTGACCTGTCAAACCAGTCCGTAACGCTGTACTTGGCCATGAGCATGAGCGCAGGAGACACATCGCAGCGCAGTCTCACGGCATAGCGTATGCCCTCGCCATAGAGCACTGGGAACGAGAAAGCGTACAGCAGTCCGCGCTCATACATGTACACACGGCTGTCGTAGGAGTCGGTATCGAAGTACGCCACCATAGCATCGGCCATGAGCCTGCGCCACGACAGTCCGCAGCTCTGGCTCACCATCCATCCGCGGCTCTGCCCGTCTGACGAGTACACCGACATATCGGCCTGTGTAGTGGAGTACCAGCCAGTGCGCCGCCAGGTCACGGCGAGGCGTGCGCGGTGCTCATTACGGTCGACGAGCGCGGCGTGATGGTCGTCGTCGCGCTGCCGCATCCTCAGGCGGTAGCGTGCCGACAGCGAGAAGGCTCCGCGCATATACACGGCCGACAGCACGTTGTCCCACGACGTGGAGGGCAGACACACCTGATAGCGCGGCCACGGCGACCGCGCATAGTCGGTGTAGGCAGACAGCCGCAACGACGGCGACGCGGCCCAAGTAATGCCGGCATACAGTCCATGCTCGTTGTTTATGCTGCCTCCATCGCTGAAAGACGATGCGTGTATGGCATTGTAGCGGTAGGAGTAGTAGCGCTGGATGAGGGTGAGGGTAAGCTCCGCAAGCGGCGAGAGCTGCACGGTGTTGAGCGTGGCGAGGCCGCCCGATGAGCCCGTGGCGGTCTCCCCTGCCACCGTAAGGCGCGGTGAGGAGTAGGAATAAGACAGCGACCCGTTGGCAAACGTGCGTCCCATGGGGTAGTGTCGGCGGAATACCGCCGATGTGTCGGGCAGCAGACGGCGGCCGAACGTGGCCACAACGCCCTGCAAAGCCACATGCACGCCGCCGTATCTCAATGCCAGACTGGTGGCGGCGGTGGTCTGCGAGGTGTTGCGGCGACGCTCCATCTCGCTATCGGTGCGGTGATACCCCGTGGTGAGGATGGTCTTGACGCTGGTGCTGTCGGCATTGAGCGTAGCGTCGATGAGGCGGTGCGACACCAAGGCGGTGAGCTCCGCGTGGCGCGACAGGGCCACCGTAGCCCCGACACCCTGCAAGTAGTTGGCCTCCGTCCGCGACGAGTGGGCACGCAGTGTGTTGCCCGTGTGCGACAAAGACGACAGCGCAAACGACTTGCCGAAGCTGTAGTCGCTGTTCATCACAAGCCCCATGCCCATGCGTGCCTTGAACCGTCCGGCCGCGACGGTGCGCAGACGGCCCATGTCGCGTGCCACCACATAGAAACTGTAGAAGTCGTAGCCCGCCTTGTTGCGCCCAGCGAAAAACGGTTCTCCGGCATCCTGTGAGGCCGTGATGCCAGCCTCCAGCCGCCGCCCGCTGCCGAAACGGTAGCGCAGCCAGTGCTTGTACTTCGGGCCGAGGTAGCCGTCGCGGTCGCCACGGCGGTCGTAGAACGGGATCCGCACGGCCGCCGTGAGCTCATGGTGGCCATGGCTCAGGAGTGAGTCGAGGCGCGGGCCGCCCTCCTGTACGTGCCGCTCGCCGGCATATACGAAGAACGACAGCAGCCGGCAACGCACCACATCGAGCGAGCGCACGAGCGACAACTCGGCCACGGAGCGCAACGGCCCGTAGCGGTCGGCATACTCCATGATGTCCATTACCTGCCCCTCGGTGAGGAAAGGCAGACGCTCCAAGTCCTCACGCGTGGCCGTATTGACGTTCATCTTGTGCTCCGCCAGGTCGGCGAGCATATCGTATGTGTCGTCGGCAGTACTGCTCTCCACCTCCTCATCGTCGGCAAGCATGGCGTAATAGTGCTGCCATGTATCAGCAGTCGCGCTGCCGACAGTCTGCGAGGCTGCCGGCAGCGTGCATGCAAACAGCCCGAAGGCTGCTACAAGAAGGCTACTTCTTCTCATTCCACATGTGCTTGGCGTAGCGGTAGCCGAGCTTGGAGTATATCTGTGCCATGTGCGTCTCGCGGCCCACGAAGGCATCATAGTTCTTCAGTTTCACGGGAACCCACTGCACTTCTGCCAACGCTCCTGCACGCGGAAGAATCTGATACTCGAGCATAGTGGTAGTACCTATGTACTCAGTCCACACATTGGCCTGCACGCCGAGGATATGCTTGCGTGCGGCTTCGGTGAGAGTCTCGGGGGCAGCGTCGAACTCATAGGTCTTGGAAATGGGCAGATTGCCGCCGATGCACATAGGCTCGCCACCGGTGTTGGAGGTCTGGTAGAAGTCGAAATAGCAGTAAGTGGTGGGCGACATTATCACGTCGTGCCCGGCCTCTGCGGCCTTGCTGCCCGGCTCCACGCCCCGCCAGCTCATCACAGTGGCACTCTGGTTTATCTTGCCGTGCATTATCTCGTCCCATCCTATGATGCTCTTGCCCTTGGAGTTGATGTATTTCTCCATACGGTTTGTGAACACATGCTGCAGCAGCTTGGGCTCTACGCCGTTGGCCTTGGCCAGGGCCTTGCACTTGGGGCAGTTCTCCCAGCGCACGGTCGGGGCCTCATCGCCGCCTATATGGAAGTACTTGGCAGGGAAGATGTCGGAGAGCTCATCCACGATGTCCTGCAAGAAGGTGTATATCTTCTCGTTTCCAAGGCACAGCACGTCAGCATACACACCCCAGCACGTCGCCACCTCGTAGGGCCCGCCAGTACATCCAAGCTCGGGGTATGAAGCCAGCGCAGCGAGCATGTGGCCCGGCATGTCTATCTCAGGTATCACGGTGATGTTGCGGTCGGCGGCATACTTCACTATCTCACGGGCCTCATCCTGTGTGTAGAAGCCCTCGTAAGGCGTGCCGTCGTCAATGGCTGAGTTGTGACCCAGCACCGTACACTTGCGCTTCGAGCCTATCTGTGTGAGCAGCGGATACTTCTTTATCTCTATACGCCAGCCCTGATCCTCGCTAAGGTGCCAGTGGAAAGTGTTCATGTTGTGCAATGCCATGATGTCGATAAACTTCTTCACGAAGCTCACGGGCCAGAAGTGGCGGCCGCTGTCGAGCATCATGCCACGGTAGCCGAACCGTGGCGCGTCGCTGATGACGGCAGCCGGCATGGTGATGTCCTCGCTCTTGTCGAGCACGGGCAGCGACTTGCGCAGCGTCTGTATGCCGTAGAACACGCCGGCGGCAGTGCTTCCTGATATGGTAATCTGCTTGGCGGTGACGGTGAGGCGGTACGCCTCCTTGCCCTCTATCTTCGGGTCAATGACGAGAACGATAGAAGGTGTTTTCTTAACTTTCTGCGCCGACACGGCCATACGTATGCCGGTGAGCTGCTCCACATAGTCAGACAGGAAGTCGGCGTTCTGCCTCATCTTGGCATCGGTGCCCGTATAGACTATGGGTGTGGACGCTGAGAGCACGAAGGCATCACCCTTCTGCATGGTGATGCTCTGCGGCAGAGGCACTACATTGTTGTAGACTGCATCGGCAGCAAACGTGCCAAGCACTGACGTACAGAGCAGTGCGGCAAGGAAAAATCTCTTAATCATGAATGTCTGTGTTTTTATTTATGAATTGAAATGATAACTCTATGTATGTGCCTCAGAACGCCACGCAGCCCAAGTTGCGGTCTACGAGCAGGCCGTCGCGCATCTTCAGGCTGAAGCGTCCGGCCTTACGGGCCCTGAACTTGATGACGAAGAGGTCGTGGTCGCCGTCGTCGAGCAGGAAGTTGTTGCCACGGTTGCCGAACGTCGGGAACAGTTCCTTCTGCCCGTTGGTGTGCAGACGGTCGTAGGTGAGGTTCACCATGTCCTTCATGCCTATCTGACTGATGCCCACATACTCCAGCAGCGAAGCGTCATACGGCAGCGCGAAGCTCAG
>JALFIM010000043.1 GCA_022775985.1 Prevotella sp. | reverse complement strand
AAAACGGCCCGTTTCAGGCTGCGTTATGGGCCGAATCGCACTGCGAAACGGCCCATTTTGGAAACTCATCATGCAACCACCGCAAATCAAGGCTTACAGTGCCATGTGCAAGCCATGCCTCCTTCATCAATAAAAATGCCTTATACTCCTACCTGTAATCAGAATAAAACACATACCTTTGCACCAGATAGGCTGCATCTCAGCAATTGGAGCAAGCTCTATTGCTTTCGGTTTGCACTATCTTCACATTAAACAATCATCATACGATATATGCACAAGAAGAACATAATAAAGACGAGACGCTACGAGTCGCCATGCGGCACTCTGCTGCTCGGCTCATTCGATGACAAGCTATGCCTGTGCGACTGGCAAGTGGAGAAGCACCGCGACCATGCAGACAGGCGGCTGAAGCGTGTGCTGAACGCGGAGTTTGAGGATGGCACATCTGACGTGATAGAAGAGGCGGTGACACAACTCGACGAGTTCTTCGCCAAGAAGCGACAGGCATTCAGCATACCGCTGCTGTTCGTAGGCACCGACTTCCAGAAAACCGTATGGCATGACCTTCTGACCATACCTTATGGCGAGACCATTTCCTATGGAGATATGGCACGGCGCATAGGCATGCCAAAGGCCGTCCGCGCCGTAGCCAACGCCAACGGTGCCAACGCCATCTCCATCTTCGCCCCATGCCACAGAGTGATAGGCAGCGACGGCTCTCTTACAGGCTACGGCGGCGGACTCGCAGCCAAGAAGATGCTGCTGGAGCTTGAGAAAAGTTTTCCGAAATAACGCATGGCGCCATCCAGACTGCATCCAAAAACAAGATATTTTTCAACTTTCCGACTGCAAAAGAAGAGTTTTTCGCAGTTTGTTCTTAATTTTGCAAGTACTTGTTGATTCACACAATGTACTTCAACAAAAATCAGGGAAAATTTCAGATGACTATTATTTCTTTATTCAGTGGTGCAGGAGGATTGGACTTGGGATTGATTCAAGCTGGCAACGATGTCATTTGGGCTAACGACATTGATGCAGATGCCGTGGCAACCTACAAAGCAAATATCAATGACCACATTATTCAAGCAGATATTCAAAACATTGACATTACAAAAGTGCCATCGGCAGATGTTGTCGTTGGTGGCTTTCCATGCCAGGGATTTTCTATGGCAAACATGAAGCGTAACATTGATGATGAACGAAATGTATTGTACAAATTCTTCTATAATGCAATAAAAGAGAAGCAACCGAAATTCTTTATTGCCGAAAATGTAAAAGGCATCTTGAGTTTGGGTAAAGGAAGTGTTGTAAAACAAATCAAGGCAGACTTTGAAGGTGCAGGCTATATTGTTGAAGTACATAAAGTAAACATGGCTGATTATGGAGTCCCGCAACACCGTGAAAGAGTTTTGTTTATTGGGCAGAGAAAGGATTTAGGCACAAAAATGATTTTCGACTTTCCTAATCCTACTAACTCCAAGGACGGCAAAGGCGGTCTCCCAAGATGGAAATCCATAAAAGAAGCTATAGATGATTTGCCACCAATAGGAAATACAGACAACGATCCAAACAACTATGGTTCGGCTTACCGTTTTGTCGCTCGCAACTTTACTGCGCACAGGGTAACAGACCCAGACAAACCCTCTCCTACAATATTGGCAAGAGGAAACGGTAAAGGCGGTGTTTGCGCAATCCCTCATTATAACGGAGAACGTAGATTGTCAATACGAGAAAGTGCTGTTGTACAGACTTTCCCACGAAACTTTGTGTTTATGGGAAAAATGGGGGCTTGCTATCGTCAAATAGGAAATGCCGTACCTGTGCATTTTGCAAAATTATTAGGTTTGGAGTTGAAACGTTTAGAAAGAATTGTATCATAATGAAAGTTGTATCGTTGTTTAGTGGTGCTGGAGGCTTGGACTTAGGCTTTATAAAAGCAGGACACACCATCGTATGGGCTAATGACTTATACGATGATGCGGTAGCTACATATAGGAAGAATATAGGAAACCATATTGTCGAGAAAGACATCAAGGAGATACCATCGGAAGAAATTCCCGATTGTGACATCGTTATAGGTGGATTCCCTTGTCAAGGCTTTTCCGTAGCAAATACAAAAAGGCATACGGCAGATGAACGTAATGTATTGTATAAAGAACTCCTAAGAGTTATCAAAGACAAAAATCCAAAGTTCTTTCTTGCAGAAAATGTAAAAGGTATCTTGTCTCTAAACAAAGGAGAGTCTTTCAAAATGATTATGAGCGATTTTAGGAACTTAAACTATGAGGTTCAGTATAAGGTTCTAAATGCTGCAAACTACGGAGTACCACAGACACGTGAAAGAGTTATCATTATCGGCGTTAGAAAGGATATAGACTTTATTTATGAATACCCACAACCAACCAACTCTAAAGATGGAAGTGATGGACTTCCGAAGTGGCTGTCTGTTGGTGAAGCCCTCAAAGACATTCCAGACCCAGACCAGCCGAATAACGTATTCAATCATACCTACTCTAAGTATAAATTGAATATCAACGGCTATATTGGGCATCGCTTGTTAGACCCCGACAAACCAGCACCAACGGTAACAGCCAGAGGAGACAACAAGGGAGGTGTAGTTATTCATCCTCACCCGAATGGGCTAAGAAGAATGACATGTAGAGAACTTGCCACCGTTCAAAGTTTTCCTTTGGATTACTTTTTCATGGGCACAAATTCTTCAATATATCGTCAAATAGGAAATGCAGTGCCAGTACAACTGGCATATAATATAGCAAAACAGTTTAATCTTTACAAAGAAAACAACAATGGAAAATAAGAAACTCGAAATACCGAAAAAGCCATTTGCCGATTTCAAATGGAAATGGGCAAGTGTACAATGTACAGAGGGCATCAACGACCCAGTTGTACTATTGGGCATTCTGTTCCGTATGGCAAAATTGGAGGGAAAGTACAAGTATAGTTCAGAGCAGTTCGGCAACGAATTGATAGGGCTTTCCCACGATTTGCAAGGTACTGGTGTAAATGTTGATTTGGAAAGACGTGTCGGAGAACGGAATATAATCAGAAATTCGGGGCAATACTGGAAAGCGTTGAACTTGATTCCTGCGGAAAAAACAGGAGGGATAATAACACTTACAGATTTTGGACGCAAGGTCGCAAATCATGAAATCTCCCAAACAGAGTTTTCCGCTCAATCAATAATCAATTTTAAGTTGCCTAATCCAAGTATTCAGACAGAAAAAGAATGTACAGAATGGGAAAAAGCAGGAATAGAACTTCATCCTCTTAAACTGATTTTGTCCATTGTTCGTGCCTTAGGCAATGGTACACCTACAAGTAGTGATGCCTATATTACAGTTGAAGAATTGATAAGAATTGTTATTCCGCTTTCGGGTACACCTAATAGAAAAGTGGAGAGCTATGTCGAGTATATAATAGCATACCGAAATGGTGAATTGGACTTGAAAGATTGGGTGGACTGTATTCCTGCTGCAAATGATGAGCGTTTCGCACGTGAATACTTGTTGTTCCTGTCATACTATGGTTATCTCAAAAAGCAAGATGAGGTTGGAACAAGAATGCAAGAGCACTATTCATACAACTTTGAGATTGATGCAGAAATACAAGAAATTCTATCCACACAGACTACTGTATCAAATGAAGTTGTATCTGATACAGAACGAAAACTTGTAAAAGGACAATACAGACCTAACCAAGCTCGTTTCAGAAGAGAAGTTCTTGCTGCTTATGGACGATGTGTTATCACTAATGTTGAAATGCCCGAAGTATTAGAAGCTGCACATATTGTGCCTTTCAAGTATCATGGAGAGGACACCATAGCCAACGGATTCCCTATGAGAATGGATATCCACTACCTGTTTGACGCAGGACATTTGCGTATTTCTGTTGATGGAGATGTGTTCCTGTCAGACAAAGCAAGATGGTCTTATGGCGCATCCATTCCACCAAGAATATTCATACCTGACCAAATCAACCGTGAGTTCTTGAAATGGAGATGGGATAACTATAACGGAGTATAAGAAACTTGTAAAATTCATATTACAAATAAACAACTTTTGTTTTCGTAAAAAGCAAAAGGGAGTGACCATGAATTATCAATGAAACAGTATTCAATTACAAATGTATGGCAAATAAACATAGCAAAGTAAAATAGTAAAACAAGAAAACTCAACTTTTTTTACATAGCTTTGAAATAAAAGAAGTACCTTTGCGTAGCAATTGTGCAACAGCGACAAGACGACAAACAATTCATACACCTATATAAATATAATGAGTACAGACATTGAAATTGCACGTAGCATAAAACTTGCAGACATCAAGACCGTAGCCAAGAACTATGACATTCCCGTAGACGAGCTTGAGAATTATGGCAGATACATTGCCAAGGTGCCCCTTAAACTTATAGACGAGGAGAAAGTGGCCAAGAGCAATCTGGTACTTGTGACGGCCATAACACCGACCAAGGCCGGCATCGGCAAGACCACAGTGTCAGTAGGACTGGCCCTGGGCCTCAACCGCATAGGCAAGAAAGCGATATGCGCCCTGCGCGAGCCCTCACTCGGGCCATGCTTCGGCATGAAGGGCGGAGCCGCTGGCGGTGGCTATGCCCAGGTTCTCCCGATGGAGAAGATAAACCTTCACTTCACTGGTGATTTCCACGCTATCACGTCGGCCCACAACATGATAACGGCATTGCTCGACAACTACATATACCAGAACCGCGACAATGGTTTCGCCATGAAGGAGGTGCTATGGAACAGAGTGATAGACATCAACGACCGTGGACTCAGATACATCGTGACAGGACTTGGCGCAAAGACCAACGGCGTGACACGTGAGTCGGGCTTCGACATCACGCCAGCATCTGAGATTATGGCCATACTATGCCTCGCATCTGATGAGGACGACCTTAGGAGGCGCATCGAGAACATACTTTTAGGCTTCACTGCCGATGGCAAGCCTTTCACCGTGAAAGACCTCGGCGTGGGCGGTGCCATTACGGTGCTGCTAAGGGATGCCATATCCCCGAACCTCGTTCAGACCACAGAGCACACCGCCGCATTCGTACACGGTGGCCCGTTTGCCAACATAGCCCATGGCTGCAACTCCATAATCGCCACGAAGATGGCCATGACATTCGGAGAATACACCATCACGGAAGCAGGATTCGGTGCAGACCTCGGCGCGGAGAAGTTCTTCGACATCAAGTGCAGGAAGTCTGGCCTCCAGCCCAAACTGACGGTAATAGTAGCTACGGCACAAGGACTGAAGATGCACGGCGGCGTAGACATAGACAAGATAAAGGAGCCCAACAGTGAGGGCATAACCAAAGGTCTTGAGAACCTCGACAAGCATATACACAACATGCGCCTCTACGGACAGAATGTAGTAGTGGCATTCAACCGCTACGCCACTGACACTGACGAGGAGATAGACATCGTAAGAAAGCATTGCGAGGACATGGGCGTAGGATTCGCCGTGAACAATGCCTTCAATGAAGGCGGCGCAGGTGCAGAGGAACTGGCCAGACTCGTGGTGAACACCATTGAGCAGGCCCCATCAAAGAAGCTGCATCTGATATACGATGACGACGAGACAGTGGAGGCAAAGATAGAGCACGTAGCACATGACATATATGGAGCTGCTACCGTATCATACGGCAATGAGGCCAAGAAAAAGCTCAAGATGATAAAGGAACTTGGCTTCGAGCGGTTCCCCGTATGTATAGCAAAGACACAGTACTCATTCTCTACCGACCCCAAACTGTACGGTGTAGCCAAGGACTTCGACGTGAACGTGAGCGATATAGTGATAAATGCCGGTGCCGAAATGCTTGTCGCTATAGCAGGTAAGATAATGCGCATGCCCGGATTGCCCAAACAGCCGCAGGCATTGAAGATAGACATCGTAGACGGTGAGATAGAAGGATTGTCATAATATGAAAAAGGAATATACCATGCCGGCAATGTCCTGCATAGAGATAACCGTGCCGTACATACTCTCACAATCAGACCAACGCAACTCACTGCAGCTGACAGGAGAAAAGGAGAACACACTCTACGACAATGGCAATAAAGGGAATCCATCAAGCGCAAGGGTGAAAAGGTTTGATTTTGACGACTCTTGGGAATAAGCATACCTTGACCTTGATATCTTGAGATAGGAAACGGCCGCCACTTAAAGCATAAAACGTGATGTCGCTTACGCGCTCACCGCAACTTCTGCTTTAGGTGACGGCCGTTTTATGTAAGATATTATGTCAGTGTCTGGTGACCTCTACTATCTTTGTCGCGCCCTTCTCCTTGTTACGTCTGTTGGTGACAGTGACCACCGCCTGTGCAAGGTTGATGAAAGCCTGTCCCGTGATGGTATCGGCATTGAGTGCCGCAGGTGTGCCATTGTCTCCATTCTCGCAGATGCTCTGCACTAACGGTATCTGTGCAAGCAGTGGTACGCCCATCTCCTTGGCCAAATTCTTGCATCCGTCCTTACCGAAAATATAGTATTTGTTCTCAGGCAACTCAGCAGGAGTAAACCATGCCATGTTCTCCACCAATCCCAATATCGGAACATTGACCTTATCATTCTGATACATGTCTATACCCTTGCGTGCATCGGCAAGAGCCACATTCTGCGGTGTGCTGACGATGACGGCACCCGTGATGGCAAGAGTCTGGAGCAGGGTGAGGTGTATGTCACTTGTTCCCGGTGGTGTATCGAGCACGAAATAGTCAAGCTCACCCCAATCGGCATCAGCGATAAGCTGCTTCAGGGCATTAGACGCCATTCCGCCACGCCACAGTGTCGCCGTATCGGGATTGACGAAGAAGCCTATACTGAGCAGTTTGACACCATATTTCCCTATTGGCTCTATCAGGTCACGACCGTCTTTCTTTATGGAATACGGACGCTCATCCTCCACATCAAACATCTTGGGAACAGACGGGCCGAAGATGTCGGCATCAAGGAGCCCCACCTTATAGCCAAGCCGTGCGAGCGCGATAGCGAGATTGGCAGCCACTGTGCTCTTGCCTACTCCGCCCTTGCCCGAGCTTACGGCAATGACATTCTTCACACCTGGCAGCATCTTCCCGACCTCGGGACGTGGCTTTGACGCAAACTCAGTATTGACCGTCACCTGTACGTCTTTGCCTACATGAAAGTGTATTGCTGCCTCTGCCGCCTTGATGGTGGACTTCATGAATGGGTCTGTATCGCGTGGGAATATCAATGTGAACGACACACTCATGCCATCAATACGGATATCATCGGCAAGCATGCCACTATCTATAATGCTCTTTTTAGTACCTGCATACGTCACCGTTGCGAGAGCGTCGGTGATAAGTTTTGGATAAATCGTAATGTCCATATATTTGTTTTAAAATGTTTTCGTCTGTCTTACGACACCACACAGCATACATACAGCTGCACACTATGGCTTTGACACAGATGGAGCAATGTCGTCAGCCGCAGTAGCCCAACGCTTGTTAGGCTTGGTGCTCATCACGAAATGCAGATGTGCGCCATCCTTTATGTCATCCCATGTTATATACGACTTGCTGTACGGCTTACCGTTAAGCTCCATACGGCTGACATAAAGGGCTTTCTTACTCCAGTTCTGTGTAGTGATGCGGATATGCTTGCCAGATGACATGGTGACATCCATGGCTGGCAATGCCGGCGAACCGATATTGTATATACCGCTCGACGGGCAAACGGGATAAAATCCCATGCAATTGAATATATACCATGCTGACATCTGTCCACAGTCGTCATTGCCACAAAGAGAGCCCGGCTTATCACCATAGAAGCGGTCAATGATTGTACGCACCCACTTCTGGCACTTCCATCCTTCTCCTATATAGTTGTAGAGGTAGGCCACATGATGACACGGTTCGTTGCCATGCCAATATGCGCCGATACGTCCCTGTATGTCATGTGCGCCTGGAATGTCATCGGGTAAGTCATACTGAAACAGCGAGTCAAGCCGTGCCTTGAAAGTGTCACGGCCCATGAGGTTTATTAGGCCCTGCACATCATGTGGCACATACCAATGATACTGCACGGTGAATCCCTCTGTTATATCTCCCCAGCCATTGACTGAGCCCGGGCCTTGGTAGGCAACAGGAGCAAACGGCGTGCGCCACTTGCCATTAGAGTCCTTGCCACGCATGTACTTGGTCTCGCTGTCAAAAAGGTTTTTATAGTTCATGGCCCTGCCGAGGAAGTAACGGTATTCCTTGTCCTTGCCGAGACTACGTGCCGCCTGTGCTATGGCATAGTCGTCATAAGCATACTCCAGAGTCTTTGACACCGACTCTGCCTCCTTGTCAAAAGGCACATAACCGAGTCTGCGGTAATCCGGCAGACAGTCATAATGCTCATTCATCGCCGTGGTACACATAGCCTCGAAAGCCCTCTGATGGTCAAATCCCGCAATACCCTTCACTATCATATCAGCCAACACAGACGTAGCATGATAGCCTATCATGCACCAAGTCTCATTACTTGCAAAAGACCAATAAGGCAGCATCTTCTCTACACTCTTGTCATAATGGGCAAGCAGCGAATTGGCCACATTGGCCTGTACGTCCTGATGCACAATGTTCATCAATGGATGGAAAGCACGGTATGTGTCCCAAAGCGAGAATTCGGTAAGGTTGGTAAAGCCATCTTCATGCTGTACACTCTTGTCAAGAGCAAGATACTTACCATCCGCATCGTCGTAGATGAAAGGACACAACGCTGCATGATACACTGAGGTGTAGAATGTAGCCTTCTGTTCATCGTCTCCCGAGACAGTATATCTCGACAGTTCCTTATTCCACATCTCCACAGCCCGTTGGCGCACCTCATCAAAAGAGAGTCCATTAAGCTCGCGCATATTCACGACAGTACCGTCTGGCCCCGTCGCCGAGATGGAAGTGCGCACGCACACCTGCTCTCCAGAATGAGTCTTGAAGTTGGCTGTGAACATAAGTCCCGGCCCCCATGCCTCACGATTGCTGCGGAAACGTGAGGTGTTGTAGATTACAGGCTTCTTGTCCTGATATATCATAAAACCGTCAAACGGCTTCGAGAACACAGCCCTGAAGTAGATATGACGCTCTGGCCCCCAGCCCTTAACAAGTTTATAGCCCGAAATAGTAGAGTCGTTCTCCACCCTGATATTCGCCCATATACACTTCTGCCACAACGTATGGTTGAGGTCTACCAACACCGATGCGCTGTCAGTCTGCGGAAATGTGAAGCGCATGATTCCACTTCTTACGGCAGCCGTAAGCTCTGCCTTTACATTATAGTCGTCAAGAGTGACAGCATAATATCCTGGTGAAGCCGTCTCTTTAGCATGTGAGAATCGTGAGCGATAGCCATCATCAGGCTTTTCATCGGTGCCGGGATCGAGCTTTACACCGCCAACGACAGGCATGAACAGGAAATCGCCAAGATCAGGAATGCCCGTTCCGCTGAGATGCGTGAGCGATAATCCCTGTATGCTGGCCCTGTTCCACTTATAACCCGATGCGCAATCATAGAAATGCTCATCCGTATCAGGGCTTATCTGTATTCCTCCGAAAGGCACCTGTGCGCCAGGGTACACGTTGCCATAACCATCCGTTCCGACAAATGGGTTAACGTACTCCACCGGGGTCTTATCTTTCTTGACAGGCTTTGCGGCAGCCGTAGAACGTTGTGGTACGGACAACAACGCACAAACCGTCAGGGCTGAGAATATAGTCTTAATCATAATCTTTATGCTTATTAATAAACGTTTGTGCCCTGCACGGCCATTACGGACCTTACAGGACACGCTCACATAGACTTAGCGTCACTTCACATCACCCATTGCCACTTGATACTCGTGCCACAGGCCATCCATAGTATAGTTCTTTCCAAGGCACTTCTGCACAGCCCCATCCCATGACCAAGGTATGACCTCAATGGCCGTACGGTTAAATTTCTTCAAGAAGTCATGGTCTTTTGTCTGCTGTATCCATGCAAGGAAATACCCTGTATAGCGATAGCCGTCTTTATAGTTGCCTCCCTTCGGACGGTCTTTCTCACCATGGAATCCATCATTGACCACACGCACAGCATCCGCCATACCCTCTATAAATGCCCAGAAGGTCTTGTTGCTGCCATAATCGCCTATGCCCTGCGGCTCAAGCTGGAAAGCATGCGTCAATTCATGCAGCAACACTCCACGTGTCTCGAAGTCAACACGGGCCGTATCATTGTTTACGAATGAGCGTTGTATATGGCGCGTACTGTAAAAGATAGTGACATTGCCACCGCCACCGCCTTTTGCCGACACGCCGTCAGTGTCCTCAAGCGTGTAGTGCAACCTATAAAAACGGGGGATGCTGTCTTTCTCAGAATAATATAATGTGTTGAGAACCTCACGGGCCACCTTGTTTATATACGCCTCAGGATTGGCTATAAGCGCATGGTATATGTGTGAACCTTCACTGTTCGGAGCCTTGTCCTCAAAGTCGATACGTGGGATAGAGAAGTTCTTCCAACGCTTGGCTGCCTCAATTTGCTTCGGAGTATCTTTAAGTCCACCAGAAATAGTTGCGCCACTGGTAGCCATCGCAGTGGCGCGTGAGCTGCCACATGACACGCTCATACCAACGACCAATATTGTTGCTATCGCCAAAACGACAACACGTAATGTAATAATCTGCTTTTTCATTTGAGTTCTTTTTTATAGTTAAAAAGAAATGGTTTGAGAATTCACCAATCGGAAATTGAGAGTTAGAAGTGACTCCAACTCTTCCTTAAAACCAGTGATATTGTCAAAGAACCATTTTATGGCCCTTCGGAATTCTTCCTTGGTTCGGTAGAA
>JALFIM010000016.1 GCA_022775985.1 Prevotella sp. | reverse complement strand
TTTACGGATGATGCTCACGCATCCATCCGCTCATGTCATGGTATATCCGCACACGTGGGAGCACCACCGATGTGTGCCTCCACGTGTGCGTATAGCGCACCGTTGCCGTCAATATGCGGCCACGGCCAATCACTGCCCTGCCTCTGGCTTGGGCTGCTGTGGCTGCGACGGAGCACCGTCACCGGCCCCACCCTGCGGCTGACGCGGCTCGCCCTGTGCCTGACGCGGCTGCGCAGGACGCGGCTGCGCAGGACGCGGCTGCTGACCGCCATTAGGCTTGCGCGGCTGCTGGCCACGGCGCTGTTGCTGCCCGCCACGACGCTCCTGCTGACGCTCCTGACAGCCCTGCTGCGCATCGTCGCCACCCTGCTGCTGGTCGCGCCTGGGCTGACGCGGCTCACGCTTGGGCTGCTGTGGCTGCCGCTTGTCGGCAGAGCGGCCGTCCTTGGCCTTCTGGTTCTTGTTCTTCTTTTTCTTCTTCGACTTGTCGAAGCGGCTCAGGTCGGCATCGGCGAGGAGGTCTATGGGGCGTTCGGCCTGCTTGTGCTCGCCGTTCTCGGTCAGGGAGTCGGGCTTCTCGCCACGCTTGTTCATCTCTATTATCTCGCGTGCCCGCTGCGTGGATATGGTCACGAGGTTGGCCGCCACCGCCTTGTCGGTGGAGTAAGTCACCTGGCCGGCCAGTATGTCGCCCTTGAAGAAGAAGTACTCGCTCTCTATGGTGTGCAGCGTTATCTCCTTGCTGGGCATACGCTTGCTGGCCTCCACGTAGTCGTCCACCTCATAGTTGAGACAGCACTTCAGCTTGGCGCACAGGCCGGCGAGTTTCTGCGGGTTGAGCGATATGTCCTGAAAGCGTGCCGCATTGGTGCTCACGCTCACAAAGTTCTTCATCCATGTAGCGCAGCACAGCTCACGGCCGCACGGCCCCGTGCCGCCTATGCGCCCGGCCTCCTGCCGTGCGCCTATCTGCTTCATCTCTATGCGCACGTGGAAAGCGTCGGCCAGCACCTTGATGAGCTGTCGGAAGTCCACGCGCTCATCGGCGATGTAGTAGAATATGGCCTTGTTGCCGTCGCCCTGATACTCCACGTCGCCAATCTTCATCTGCAGGCCGAGGTCCTTGGCTATCTTCCTGCTGCGTATCATGGTGTCGTGCTCACGGGCCTTCGCCTCGTGGTACTTGTCCATATCCACGGGCTTGGCTATACGGTAGATGCGCTTTATCTCGTCGGGCGACTTCAGGTTGGCCTTCTTGACCTGCAGCTTCACGAGCCGCCCCGTGAGCGTCACCACTCCTATGTCGTGCCCAGGGCTTGCCTCCACGGCCACGATGTCGCCCTTCTTCAGGTCGAGGTGGTTGACGTTGTGGTAGTAGCCCTTGCGTGTGTTCTTGAACTGCACCTCTACGAGGTCGGTGGTGTCGTCGTTGCCGGGCACGTCGGCGAGCCAGTCGTAGGTGTTGAGCTGCTTGTCCTGCCGTCCGCAAGCGCGGTGGCACAGGCCACGTCCGCAGCCCCTTGATATCTGGAATTTCATGTCCTTGAAATCAGTCATAATGATGATGTTTGCTGCACGTAGCCGCGCCTAAAGGCCGCAGCATCCGTGCCGGTGTGTATATATAGTGATAATGATATGCTTGGTGGTCATGGCTTGCGCAGCAGCGATATGATGATGCGCAGCGTGATGTCGTACATTACTATCTTGCTGTTGGCGTTCTGCGAGATGTCGCGTATGGCACGGGAGAAGATATCGGTGAGCTCCATGACGTTGGCCTCGTTGATGAACGGGGCAAAGCGCGTGGCGAACTGCTCCTCCTCGGGTGTCATGTACACGAGTTGCGGCTCATGGAAGTTGTACATGAAGTTCTCGCGCACCATGCGTATGAAGTACGTGAGCATGCGCTTCTGCTTCTCGCGGCCGAAGGCGGCTACAGACTCGCTCCACTTCTTCAGCTCCTTCACCTTGCGGGCGTATGCGTGCCGCATGAGCATGGTGAAGAGGTCGAAGAACATGCGGTTCTCATTGCCCGCGTCTACGGCCTCCAGAGCCTTGTTCCAGTTGCCCTCGGCCACACGTGCTATGCCGTGCGCCATGGAGGGGTCGAGGCCGCGCCGCTCCACGAGCGCGGCTTCTATGTCGGCGGTGTCTATGCGCCGCATGGCGAAACGCTGCGTGCGGCTGCGTATGGTCTCTATGAGCTTGTCGGGCTCCTCGCTCACCATGACGAACACGGTGTGCTGCGGCGGCTCCTCAAGCACCTTGAGCAGCTTGTTGGCACTGGTGAGGTTCATGCGCTCGGGCAGCCACACGAGGCACACCTTGTATCCGCCCTGACTGGGCTTCAGGCTCAGCTCGCGTGCTATCTGGTCGCTCTCCGCCCCTGTGATGACGGCCTGCTGGTTGTCGGCCCCCATGGCACCCATCCACTGCTCCATGGTGAAATAAGGACCGTCGGCCAGCATCTGCCGCCACTGCACGGCATAGTCGTCGCTCACGGGCTGATGCTCCGAGCCCATGCTCTTGCCCTTGATAGTGGGGTATGTGAAGTGCAGGTCGGGATGATTCCAGTGGTGCAGCAGCGGACTGTCGCCGAGCAGATGCGACGCGAAGGCCAGGGCCACGGCCATCTTGCCGCACCCTGCCGGGCCGCATATCAGCATGGCGTGCGGTATGCGGTCCTCTTGCTCCATCTTCATCAGTCTCGCCCACGCCTCGCGCTGGCCTACGACATCGTCTATGCGCATGATAATGGTATTGTGTGATGACTGTTATCAGGCGAGCCTCTGCATCAGCTCGCGCACCGAGTCGACGGCCGACACGGTGTAGAAGTGTATGTTGTGGAACCCGTGGTCGAGGAGCTCACGGCACTGCTGGGCCGCCCACTCCACGCCGAGGGCCTTGGCATCGTCGTCGGTGCGGCACTTGCATGCCTCCACGGCGAGTTGCTGCGGCAGGTCGCAGTGGAACGTGCGCGGCACTACGGTGAGCTGCGACAGCTTAGCAAACGGCTTGATGCCTGGTATGATGGGTATGGTGATGCCCATGGCGCGGGCCTTGGTCACGAACTCAAAGAACCGCTCGTTGTCGTAGAAGAGCTGCGTGACGGCATAGCTCGCGCCCATGTCCTGCTTCATCTTGAGGTACTGCATGTCCATCTCAAGGTTTGGGGCCTCCTCGTGCTTCTCGGGATAGGCAGCCACGCCGTACTCAAAGGGCGTGCCGGGGTGCTTGATGGGCGTGCCGTCGGCAAACTGCCCGGCATTGAAGGCGTTGACCTGCCCTATGAGGTCGGTGGTGTGGGCGTGCCCGCCGGGCGTGGGAATGAAGCGGCTGTCCTCGCGTGCCTTGTCGCCACGGAGCAGCAGCAGGTTCTCTATGCCGAGAAACTGCAGGTCGAGCAACTCATACTCCACATCCTCCACGGTGGCACCGCTGCATATCACGTGCGGTATGACGGGTATGCCGTACTTCTGCTGTATGGCAGCGGCTATGGCCACGGTGCCAGGGCGGCGGCGTATGCGGCGGCGCTCGTACTGTCCGTTGTCGAGCTCACGGTACACATACTCGCTGTGGTGTGTGGTGATGTTTATATACAGGGGGTCGAACTCCCTGAGCTTGTCAATGGTGGAGAACAGCGCCGCAGTACCGTTGCCCTTGAGGGGCGGCAGCACCTCGAACGAGAAATGACGCTTGCCATCGGTATTTGCCAGCAATTCGCTTACTTTCATAAATAGTAGTTTTGGGCAGCCATGGCTCCCCGTGCCGCAGCGTGCGGCGCGGGCTGTGGGCAAGCGGCTCATATGCGCAGATGCCCCGGGCTGCTATTATATAATGTAGCCAACTGCAAAGTTAAGCAAAAAATTCCGATTCGCGCCATCTGCAGTGCCTATTTTGCGGCCACCGCACCGTTTTGACGCGCACAGGCACAGGCCGCGTCACTTGCGCATGAGGTCGCGGATGAGGAGACCGGCAGGCGCGAGCACCGAGCCGTGGTCGAAACCATTGAGCTCGTATATGGGTATGAACTTGTTGCCTACGCCCTCAAGCACCGACTTGAGGTACAGGTTCTCCTCGTAGCGTGACATCTGCTCGAGGCGGCGGTCGCCAGTGATGAGCGTGAGGCTGGTGCCGAGCTTACGGGCGTTGTTGAGCGGCGCGTACTTGTCTACTATGGGCAGCGTGTACGATATTTTGCGCTCCTTGCGTATGGTGTAGTGCGTGGCGCACTGGCCGCTGACGGGGAAGTAGCCGCGCACTGAGTCGGCGTCTGCGCCGCACTCCGCCAGATAGCTCTTGTCGAGGGCGAGCATGAGCGTGAGGTAGCCGCCGGCCGAGTGGCCGCCTACATACACCTGAGATGGGTCGCCGCCGTATTCGGCTATGTGGCGCAGCGTCCATGCCACGGCAGCGGCGGCATCGCGCACGTAGTCGGGACACTTGCCGCGCGGAAACAGGCGGTAGTTGGGGGCCACCATAGCGTAGCCGCAGTTCATAAGCTCGGGCCGCAGTTCCTTGCCGCCGCCCTCGAGTCCGCCGCCGTGAAACCACACTATGGTCTTAAAGCCTTTCTTGCCTTCGGGATAGTACACGTCGAGCTTGCAGCGCTCCTTGCGGTAGGCCGACGTGTCGGAGTTGCTCACATAGGGTATGTCTTTCTTGACCGTGTAGCGGTCTTGTGCTCCCGCCATCACTACGGCAGCGAGCATCACCATGAGTGTAAAGAGTCTTTTCATATTGTGCATGAGTGTTTAAGTGGTACAAATATAGTGATATTTCTTGACACAGCAGTGGGTTAGTTATTAATTATTAGTTGTTAATTATTAGTTGTTAATTATTAATTGTCAGACTTAGCGAATGGAGACTGCGCCATGAGATTATCTGATTTCGCAGCCTGCAACCTGTGCCGCATGGCCATGCTGCACGTGCAAGACGAAAAAGAGGTCAAGGACTGATGCCTTGACCTCTCATCCGTAGCGGGACCCAGGATTGAACTGGGGACCTCATGATTATGAATCATGCGCTCTAACCAGCTGAGCTATCCCGCCATTGCTTATTTGCGGGTGCAAAGGTAATACATTTTCGTTAAACGCCAAAACTTTTTCGGCTTTTTTATCGTGATAACATCATTTTTTCGTATTTTTGCAAAAGATAAGCTGCGGCACGGCAATTGAAACGAGTTTCATTGCCCTCGCACTTGCGTTATCTCCGCACCGATGATGCGAACGAACAACTGTCTATGCCGTCCCGTGCGCCTATGCCGCGCACTGACAGCGGCACCTGTCTAACCTACATTCACCAACATACACGAAGTATGACTTTTACTAAAATCGAGATTGAAAGAGAGCTCAACTCCACATCGCCCACTATAATATGGAAGCTCATCAGCACCGCCGACGGCATGGCGCGGTGGCTGGCCGACTCCATAACGCAAGACGGCGACAAACTGACCTTCATGTGGGGCAACCCATGGGATCACAACGAGAAGCGCGTGGCCAAATTCACCATGAAGAAGAAAAACGAGGCCGTGAGATTTGAGTGGGACGACCCCGACACCGAGGGCACATACGTGGAGATAAGGATGGAGCGCAGCAGCATAACCGACGACTTCATACTCTCCGTCACCGACTTCGCCACCGAGGAGGACACCGAGTGGCTGCGCAGTATATGGGATCACAACTTCCAGCGCCTGCGACAGTCAAGTGGAATATAACCCTTCGCGCCACGCACACACATTATTATATTATCTGGCGACGGCCCCTGCGGCAACGGCAGCGGTGCCGCAGACGCATACGCCCCGAAGCCGCGGGGAGTCACGGTTTCGTCACACACCAGCAACTACCTGTCATACAATAAGTTACGAAACGGCCCATTTCGCACTGCGAAATGGGCCGTTTTAGTTTGCGATATGGGCCTAATCGCAACGCGAAACGGCCCGAAACGCAAACGCACCCGGCCGCGTCCGTCACGGCATCTGCATGCCACTGTACCACGACACATGCACGGCGGCCCATCGGTGAGGGTTCCATCCGCCGCCAAATACGGAAGCCGTGATTATAAAAAAAGCAAAAAACACCGCGTTTCTGACTTTTTTATGCTAATTTTGCACGACAATACGCCATCACAGCAATGGCCCATAACAGTAGGCACCAAAATGCTACGCATAAAAAAATTAGACATATTCATAGCCAAGCAGTTCGGTCTGCTCTTCATAGGAACGTTCTTCATCTGCCAGTTTGTGCTGATGATGCAGTTCCTGTGGCGATTCATCGACGAACTGATAGGCAAGGGACTGTCAATGGAAGTGCTCGCCCAGTTTTTCTGGTACATGGGCCTGATGCTCGTGCCACAGGCCCTGCCGCTCGCCATACTGCTGTCGTCGCTCATCACCTTCGGCAACCTCGGCGAGAGCAGCGAGCTGACAGCCATCAAGGCCGCGGGCATATCGCTGATGCAGGCGTTCCGCTCACTCATCGTGATAACGGTGCTCACGTGCCTCGCCTCGTTCTACTTCCAGAACTCCGTGGGGCCTGAGGCCAACATGAAAATGTCGCAGCTGCTGCTGTCGATGAAGCAGAAAAGCCCCGAACTGGAGATTCCCGAGGGCATATTCTACGACGGAATACCCAACTGCAACCTGTATGTGCAGAAGAAAGACCTCAAGACGGGCAAGCTCTACGGCATAATGATATACCGCATGACGGGCAGCTACGAGGATCAGGCCATAATACTGGCCGACTCAGGCATGCTGCAAGCCACGGCCGAGAAGAAGCACCTGTTGCTCAGCCTGTGGAGCGGCGAGTGGTTTGAGAACATGAAGTCGCAGGAGCTGGCGGGCTCGGCATCGGTGCCGTACCGCCGCGAGACGTTCGTGAGGAAGCGCATACTGCTCGACTACGACGGCGACTTCAACATGACGGATGCCTCATCACTGGCCAACGACGCGCGTGCCAAGAGTCTGGGCAAGATACGCCACGACATGGACTCTATAAAAGCGTCGTACGACAGCATAGGAAACAGCTACTACGCGAGCGACCTGGCATACGTGTACCGGCAGCCGAGGGTATCGCGCAAGGACTCTCTCACCGCCGCGGCAAGGGCTACCGGCGTGCGCTACGACGTAGACACGGTGCTGGCCAAGCTGCCGCCGGAGGACAGGCAGCGCGTCATGCAGTCGGTGATGACCGACGTGCAGCAGCGCACGGCCGACCTTGAGTTCAAGGGTATGGTGACAGACGACGGCGACAGGATAATAAGGCAGCACGAGATAGAGGAGATCAATAAGTTCTCCGTGGCCTTGTCGTGCCTCATATTCTTCTTCATAGGCGCACCGCTCGGCGCCATCATACGCAAGGGCGGACTCGGACTGCCAGTGCTCATATCGGTGCTGGTGTTCATCATATACTACATACTCGACAACTCGGGCTACCGCATGGCACGGGGAGGCATGTGGACGGTGTGGTTCGGCAAGGGACTCGCCCCCGCAGTGCTCGTGCCCATGGCCGCATTCTTCACATACAAGGCGAGCAACGACTCCATGGTGTTCAACTTCGACGCTTGGCGCGACCTCATCATGAAGATGCTCGGACTGCGCCTCAAGCGGCACGTCATGCGCAAGGAGGTCATCATCAACGACCCGCAGTACGCCGACGACGCGCAGCGTCTGGCACTCATCAGCCGCGACATAGACGCCTATGCCCACGAGCACAACATAAAGTCCGCACCCAACTGGGTAAAAGTGTTCTTCAAGTACGAGCCCGACCATGAGGTGGAGCGCATCAGCGACGAGATGGAGAACGTCATAGAGGACTTGGGCAACAGCCGCGACAAGGTGATAATCAACGAGCTCAACGCCTACCCCATACTCTCGGTGAAGGCCCATACACGGCCGTTCGAGCACAGGTGGATGAACATCACGGCGGCGGCAGTAGTGCCCGTAGGGCTGTTCCTGTACTTCAGGATGTGGCGGTTCAGGCGACGGCTCGCCGGCGACCTGCGCACCATAAAGGCCACCAACGACAGCATCATAAGGCGCATCGAGCAGATGGGGCACCACGAGGATGCACGGTGAGCCGTGCGGAGAGCATGTACATTTCAGGATATTAATCATATTTAGGATATGGGAGAGTTTAAATTAAGTAGCATCGAAGATGCGATAAAAGACTTCAAAGAAGGACAGTTCGTCATCGTTGTAGACGACGAGGACCGCGAGAACGAGGGCGACCTCATCATCGCGGCAGAGAAAATAACGCCCGAGAAAGTGAACTTCATGCTGAAGAACGCACGCGGCGTGCTCTGCGCACCAATCACCCTATCACGCTGCGAGGAGCTTGACTTGCCGCATCAGGTGAGCGACAACACGTCAATGCTCGGCACTCCGTTCACCATCACAGTAGACAAGTTGGAAGGATGTACCACAGGTGTGTCGGCACACGACCGCGCCGAGACCATAAAGGCTCTCGCCGACCCGGCTTCCACGCCGCAGACATTCGGCCGGCCGGGACACATCAACCCGCTCTACGCACAGGACAACGGCGTGCTCAGACGCTGCGGACACACCGAGGCTGCCGTAGACCTCTGCAAGCTCGCAGGGCTGCGGCCCGCAGGAGCCCTCATGGAGATAATGAACGAGGACGGCACCATGGCACGCATGCCCCAGCTGCAGGTCATGGCCAGGGAATGGGGACTGAGAATCATCTCCATCAAGGACCTCATAGCATACAGGCTGCGGCACGAGTCCATCATAGAGGTGGGCGACGAGGTTGACATGCCCACCGAGTACGGGCACTTCAAGCTCATACCGTTCAGACAGCAGAGCAACGGGCTGGAGCACATAGCGCTGGTCAAAGGGCAGTGGGACCCCGAGGAGCCGGTGCTCGTACGCGTACACTCGTCATGCGCCACAGGCGACATACTGGGCAGCAAACGCTGCGACTGCGGCGAACAGCTGCACAAGGCCATGCAGATGATAGACAAGGAGGGCAAAGGCGTGGTGATATACATGCAGCAGGAAGGACGCGGCATAGGGCTCATGAACAAGATAGCCGCCTACAAGCTGCAGGAGGAGGGCTACGACACGGTAGACGCCAACGTACACCTCGGATTCAAGCCCGATGAGCGCGACTACGGTTGCGGAGCGCAGATGCTCAGGCATCTCGGCGTACACAAGATGCGCCTGCTCACCAACAACCCCGTGAAGCGCGTAGGACTCGAAGCCTACGGACTGGAGATTGTGGAGAACGTGCCCATAGAGATAACGCCCAACAAGTACAACGAGCGGTATCTCAAGACCAAGCGCGACCGCATGGGGCACACCCTGCACCTCTGACACATGCACCACTGACATACCATCAAGCCGCAGAGCACACTCATCCGTACCCTGCGGCTTATTTTTTCCACGCCCCGCCACACACCGCACACGGCACATCATCGGCACGGCACACACGTGGCAGCATGCCGACATCACTGCTGCATCATGTAAAATCCATGAAACATTTTAGTTACAATACGCCAACAGACATGATAATCATCAAAAATAATGGTGCTTTTCTTTCGCAGAAATGAATAAATTGTTTAATTTTGCAAGTATAAATAAATCAGTTCAAAATTATGGCACAATTATCCGAACGTTTAAACCGCCTTTCGCCATCACAGACTTTAGCTATGTCTCAGAAAAGCAATGAGATGAAAGCGCAAGGTATAGACGTAATCAACATGAGCGTCGGAGAGCCCGACTTCAACACTCCCGAACCCATAAAGGAAGCTGCAAAGAAAGCCATTGACGAAAACTACTCACGCTATTCGCCAGTGCCGGGATATGCCGACCTCCGAAAGGCCATTGTCGCCAAGCTCAAGAATGAGAACGGACTCGACTACACCACGGACGAGATTCTGGTGTCCAACGGCGCCAAGCAGAGCGTCTGCAACACAGTAATGGCACTCGTCAACGACGGCGAGGAGGTGATAATACCTGCCCCCTACTGGGTGAGCTACCCACAGATGGTGAAGCTCGCCGGCGGCACTCCCGTCATTGTGAACGCCGGATTCGAGCAAGACTTCAAGATGACTCCCGAGCAGCTCGAGAAAGCCATCACGCCCAAGACGCGCATGCTCATCCTCTGCTCGCCGAGCAACCCTACGGGAAGCGTTTACTCCAAGGACGAACTGGAGGCCATAGCCGAGGTCGTGAAGAAGCACGAGGGCATGTACGTGCTCGCTGATGAGATATACGAACACATTAATTATATAGGCAAGCACGAGAGCATAGCACAGTTCCCGGGCATGAAGGAGCGTGCCATTATAGTCAACGGCGTGTCTAAGGCATACGCCATGACAGGATGGCGAATAGGATTCATCGCCGCACCGCAGTGGATAGTGAAAGGCTGCAACAAGCTCCAGGGACAGTACACCAGCGGTCCTTGCTCGGTAAGCCAGAAGGCAGCAGAGGCAGCATACACCCTCCCGCAGGACTGCGTGGAGACCATGCGTCAGGCTTTCGAGCGCAGACGCGACCTCATCGTGCAGCTCGCCAAGGGCATCCCCGGCCTTGAAGTCAACAAGCCAGAGGGTGCTTTCTACCTGTTCCCCAAGTGCAGTAGTTTCTTCGGTAAGTCAGACGGCAAGCACGTCATCAACAACTCTACCGACTTCGCCATGTATCTCCTTGAGGAAGGACACGTGGCCACGGTGGGAGGCGATGCCTTCGGCGACCCCGAGTGCTTCCGCATGAGCTACGCCACGAGCGACGACAACATCCGTGAGGCACTGAAGCGCATCAAGGAGGCACTCGCGAGACTCAAATAGCAGTACACGCGAGGCGCAAGCAGCAGTGCTCGCGAGACCCGCGTAGCAGCTCGCAGAGGCTCAAACAGCAGCACTCGTAATACACAAGTGCTGCTTCACAAAGCTCAAGTAGCAACCTCGCGAGACTCAGAGCATCCAGAGCACACCCGTTGACAGGTCATGACATGCACCCACTCTCCGCAGCCAGGCGGCACGGAGAATCCGAACCATGCGTCGGGAGAATACATGAATATTCGGGGTATAGCACGTTAAATCTTCTTAATTAGGCTACATATTATACTTTAATTGCTATCTTTGCGCTGAATTTAAACAAGCGACAACTCACAGCAAATTAACCGATGGCAGTTCAAGCATAGACGCATAAGCCTCAGAAGAGGACACTTTATACGGTAAAACACGATTTCTTACTAAATTTATTAATAACTTAAAATTAAAATTTCAAAATTATGGCAACTACACAAAAGACAGCCAGCCCTAAGAAAACGGGCTTTCAAGGAGTGAGAGCAGCATTTTGGATCATCGTAGCATGTTTCATTATCGCTATCTGCATCTTCAAGTTCATCCTCGGCAACCCGAGCAACTTCGTGAACAACGACCCCGAGGGCGCAGTCCTCAACGGTAACCTGCTCGGTACCATCTACAAGGGTGGTATGGTGGTGCCTTTGATCCACACTCTGTTGCTCACCGTTATCGCACTCTCAGTAGAGCGTTACATCGCCCTGAAGAGCGCATTCGGCAAGATGGCCCTCCCCAAGTTCACAGCTGAGGTGAAGGCAGCCGTTAAGGCTCAGAAGTTCGACGAGGCTCAGGCTCTCTGCGACAAGATGAGAGGTTCAGTAGCCAACGTGGTTTCTGCTTCTCTGAACGCATACAAGGAGATGGAGGCTACACAGGGCATCAAGAAGGCTCAGAAGGTGGCTAAGATACAGCAGGCTCACGAGGAGGCTACTCAGCTCGAGATGCCTACACTGCAGATGAACCTCCCCATCATCGCTACTATCGTAACACTCGGTACTCTTACCGGACTTCTCGGTACTGTAACTGGTATGATCAAGTCATTCGCCGCTCTGGCAGCAGGTGGTGGTGGTGACTCTCTCGCACTGTCTACTGGTATTTCTGAGGCCTTGATCAACACCGCATTCGGTATTTTGACATCTTGGTGTGCTGTTGTTTCTTACAACACATACACAAACAAGATTGACAAGTTGACATACGCCCTTGATGAGGTTGGTTACACTATCGCTCAGACATACGAAGCTAATCACACAGAGGAAGTTTAATTTTTGCTAACCCTTTAAAATTTTATCGCTATGGGTAAAGTAAAAATTAAAAAGAATGACGTCTGGATAGACATGACCCCTATGTCGGACGTGATGGTGCTCTTGCTGACGTTCTTCATGTTGACATCAACATTCGTAAAGAACGAGCCAGTCAAGGTTGTCACCCCAGGTTCGGTATCAGAGATCAAGGTTCCAGAGAAGGATGTGCTCAACATCCTCGTTGACAAGTCAGGTAAGGTGTTCATGAGCATGGACAACCAGGCACAGATGGTTGACGTTCTGTCAGGCATGACTGGTCAGTTCGGCGTAAACCTGGGCAACCCACTGATAAAGAAGTTTCAGAAAGACCCCATGTGGGGTGTTCCTATGGATAAGCTCGAAGCTTACTTGAAGCTCGATGAGTCGAAGATGGCTGAGGAAATCAAGAACCAAGGCATCCCCACCGACAGCATCGTGACCGATGGTAAGAAAGGCAAGAGTGAGTTCCAGCTCTGGGTTGAGCAAGCCCGTGCCGTGAACGCAGACATCAAGATTGCCATAAAGGCTGACGAGAAAACTCCATACAGCATCATCAAGAAGGTCATGTCTGAGCTCCAGGATATGAGTGAGAACCGCTACTATCTTATCACTTCATACAAAAAGCAGGAGGACTAAAGAATGGCAAAAAAGAAAGAAAGCAAACAGAAGAAAATGAATGTCCGCGTAGACTTTACGCCTATGGTGGACATGATGATGCTTCTCATCACCTTCTTCATGCTCTGTACATCTTTGGCCAAGCCTCAGACTATGGAGTTGAGTATGCCGTCTAACGACAAGAACCAGACTGACGAGGACAAGTCGGTGACAAAGGAGTCTTACACAATCACTATCTACGTTGCAGCTAACGACAAGATATACTACATCGCAGGTATGCCCAAGTATGACGACCCGACATGTCTGAAGCAGACCACTTGGGGTAAAGACGGCATCCGTAAGGTGCTCATCACTCATGTGACAGAGGACGGCACACAGCCCGTTCAGCAGGTGATGCTTGCAAAAGCAAAACTTGACGAGAAGAAGTTGGCCGATCCTAAAGCATACCCGGATTCTGTATACAGCAAGGAGCTGTCGAAGATCAAGGCCGGAGAGATTGACGGACAGAAGATACAGACTATGACCGTCATCATCAAGGCCACAGACAAGTCAAGATACAAGAATCTGATAGACGCTCTCGATGAGATGACAATATGTAGTGTTGGTAAATACGTAATCGACAAGATCAATCCCAACGACGAAAAGCTTCTTAAGAAAGCTGGAGTTGAGTAAGGTCGGGGTAATTGTTTAACAATTAAAATCAAAAATCTATGTCAAAAATTGATTTGATTTCAAACGACTGGGTCGATCTGGTATTCGATGGCAAGAACCAAGCCTATGGCGCTTACCGTCTCCGCAAGGGCACTGGCAAGCGCAACATCATAGCTATCGTCTCAGTGATAATACTGGCAGTAGCCGCATTCTCAGCGATGGCCATCAAGAAAATCGTTGATGAGCAGGCCGCCAAGGTTGCAGCAACCGAGGTGAATGAGCTGTCAGCTCTCAATCAGCCGAAGAAGAAGGCAGAAGTGAAGCAGCAGAAGGTGCAGATCAAAGAGCCCGAGAAAGTGGTTGAGCGAGTGAAGAGTTCAGTGAAGTTCACCGCGCCTGTCATCAAGAAAGACAACGAGGTGAAGCCCGAGGATGAGATCAAGACACAGGATCAGCTCATGGAAACCAAGACCGCCATCGGTACTTTCGATGTGAAAGGTAACGACGACGCCAATGGTGAAGTGCTGAAGGCTAAGGAAGTGATTACACAGCCAGAGCCCCCGAAGCATGTTGAGGAGAACAAAGTGTTCGATGTAGTAGAGCAGATGCCTTCATTCCCTGGAGGTCCTCAAGCCCTGCTTCAGTACTTGAACAGCAACGTTAAGTACCCTGTCGTAGCACAGGAGAACGGTGTTCAGGGCCGAGTAGTAATCTCGTTCGTTGTCGAGAAGGACGGTTCGGTGACCGATGTGCAGGTTGCCAAGTCAGTAGACCCGTCGCTTGACAAGGAGGCACAGCGTGTCGTAAAGAGCATGCCTCACTGGATTCCTGGCAAGCAGAATGGTTCAGCAGTACGTGTTAAGTACGTGGTGCCTGTATCGTTCAAACTGCAGTAATAAACATTTGTACTCAATCAATAACTTCGCAGTTATACATTGATAATGAGAAAGAGCCTATCTTACATCTTAGTAGGATTAACACTGACTGCCAGTCTTTGCGCTTCCTGCAACAAGCAGAAGCGCAAAGACGGCAGGACAGACACATATTCGTCAGGGACGATCAGTTTCGTCTCTGACGAAAGTTTTAAACCCATCATCGAAGAAGAGCGTGATGTTTTCGAGATGATTTACAACCAGGCGAAAGTCAAGCCCATATATTCCAACGAGTCTGACGGTATAAACAAGCTGCTCAAGCTGAAAACTTGCCTGGTCATCACGGCCCGAGACTTTAAGGCGGCAGAGAAGCAGAACCTTGAGGCACGTAAATATATGCCGAGGGCAATAAAACTGGCATACGATGGTTTGGCACTTATAGTGAACAAGTCAAACAACGACACCTGCATATCCACCAAGAACATCGCTGACATACTCACAGGCAAGGCCAAAAAGTGGAGCGATATATATCCCGGCTCAAAGCACGGGGACATCATTCTTGTTTTCGACAACAAGAAGTCGAGTGCTGTGCACTTCGCTGAGGACAGCATATTAGGCGGCAAGCCTATCACGAGTCAGAACGTAGTGGCCACCAACAAGTCGGCCGACGTGATATCATACGTTGAGAAAACACCCAATGCCATAGGCATCATCGGCAGCAACTGGCTCAACGACAAGCGTGACTCGACGAACCTTACATTCAACAGAAACATCAGGACGATGTCGGTAAGCAAACTGCCAAAGGCCACGCCGGCCAACAGTTGGAAACCGTATCAGTACTACATATACAACGGCAACTACCCTCTCGTGCGCACGATATACGCACTTCTGAACGACCCGTACAACGGGTTGCCATGGGGATTCGCGCAGTTTATAGCCTCTCCGAAAGGCCAGATGATTATACTGAAGGCTGGATTGCTGCCCGTTCAAGGCAACATTACGATAAGAGATGTTAACGTTAGCAATTAAAACATAACGCATTGTAACTTTTCCACGTCTTATAGCGTCAGTCAAGTAAGCGCCAGACGCTAAACAGCGCCAATCAGAAAGGGCAGCACAGTCTGACGGCCAAGGCTACGAACAAGTGGCGAAAGTGTTTCATCCGCGCAATCAAGACGTCAGCCCGAAAGAGATGTGACATCAGCACTGGAGAAAGGAACCACAAGTTCATAATAGATGGTGCATCGGCTCGAAAGAGACGGTGTACATCAAGTCAGAAGAAACGAGATATCGAATAGAAAGAGAAGGAGTTTCGAATCCAAGGAGATGAGACATCGAATCCAAGGAGATAAGCCATTGAATCCAAGGAGACGAGGTTTCAGCTCGAAAGAGACGAGGCATCAGCTCAAGTGGGCAAAAACATTAACTCAAAAGAGAAAGGAAACAAGCCAAAAACGCGAACGACATCTCACGATGACAGCCAAGCCCAGGAAGGCGGGCATCATCATATTTGAGAGAATCAGCAGACAAAAGAGAAACTAACAACTAACACTACAAGAATATGAAAAATTTGAAATATTTAGTGATTGGAGCTATGCTGTTCGGCTTCACGGCTCCCACATTCGCACAGGACGACCACAAGGCCGTCATCGACCAGTTGACCAAAGTCATCAAATCAAAGGCTGCCGATGCTGACAGCCAGGTAAAGGACTTGTTCAAGCCCTACAAGAAAGAGGCTGACGTGATGGTGGCCATAGGCCGCGCATACCTCGATGTAAAGGACACCGTCAATGCCACACGCTACGCCGAGATGGCTATCAAGCGCGACAAGAACTACGGCAACGCCTACGTTCTGCGCGGCGACATAGAAGTGGCCAAGGACAATGGTGGCGAGGCTTCGGCATGGTATGAGAACGCCACTTACTTCGACCCGAAGAATCCCGAGGGCTACCGCCGCTACGCCGTGGTGAACAGCAAGACGAGTCCCTCTGCCTCCGTGGCCAAGCTGGAAGAGCTCCGCAAGCAGGTACCCGACTATCCTGTAGACATCATCTCGGCAGAGATTTACGACAAGGCCGGCAACATAGACAAGGCCATAGAGTACTACGAGAAGGTAGACAAGGCCAAGATGGACGAGTATCAGCTGGCCAACTTCTCTCTTGAGTACTTCCTCAAGGGAGAGTTCGAGAAGAGTCTCGCCGTGTCACAGTATGGCAACAGCAAGTTCCCCAAGAACCCGGCCCTCAACCGCCTGTCGTTCTTCAACCTCACCAACCTCAAGAGATACGACGAGGCACTGACTGCTGCAGACGCACTGTTCAACAAGTCCACCGACACCAAGATTACGGAGAGCGACTATCTCTACTATGGCTACGCACATCTCGGCAAGAAGAACTATGACGAGGCTATCGCCATGTTCCAGAAGTCTATCGACAACAACACCAACAACGAGTCTGACCGCAACGATGCTCTCAAGAACATCGCAGAGGCTTACAAGGAGAAGGGCGACTTCGACAATGCCACAGCCACATACCAGAAGTACCTCGACGGTCTGAAAGCCAAGACTGCCCTCGACCTCAACACGCTCGCACAGATGTACATGGAGCAGGCTGATGCCGAGAAAGACGAGGCCAAGAAGAAGGACTACTTCATGAAGGCCGACGCCATATACGCCGAGATGGCCGACAAGATGCCGAGCGCTGCCGAGTTCGCCACATACCAGCGTGCCCACATTGGTTTCTCTCTCGACCCCGAGACCAAGGAAGGCGTGGCAAAGCCCCACTACGAGAAGCTCATCGAACTGCTCAATGCTAAGCAGCAGAAGGAGGAGAAGGACAACGCACGCCTTGTGGAGGCTTACCGCTACCTCGGCTACTACTATCTGCTGAAGGACGACAAGAACAACTCCAACATATACTGGAACAAGATTCTCGAAATCGATCCCAACAACGAGACTGCCAAGCAGGCTCTTGGAAAGAAGTAAACCGCAGGAGTTATCCTCACTATAAAGAAGGGTTCATCCACCCTATAACGAAAGATGGTTGCCACACGCAGCCATCTTTTTTTATACCCATACGACATCTGGGAATAACGGAACATGCAGTCGATAATCACAATCGGCCACACTCACCAACCCGCATTACACATATATAATCGCCGCAACAAGAGTCTTTTGCCAAGCATCGCATAACACACTGATAGACAACGCATTGCAAAAACAGCCCATTTCGTGCTGTAAAATGGCCCATTTCGCGCTGTAAAATGGCCCATTTCGCATGGTAAAACGGCCCATTTCGCAGCGTAAAATGGGCCGAATCGCAAAATCATATAATATTGATGGTTTCAGGAAACACCACCCATTCACACATTGTCGGTAATAAAGCATAATATACTATGACGGGAAATATCATCACGAAACAGCATGACGGCACTCGGAGAGACGCGTGTATATAATCCGCCATGGCGGGAAATATTATCATAATACAGCGTGGCGGCACTCAGTGAGACGTATGCATATAATACGCCATGAAGGGAAATATTATCACAAAACAGGGCTTTTCTCGTTTTTTATTAGTAATTTCGCCGAACATGCAGCCCCATGTACACCACTGTAAGGCAATGCAGCACGCCACAGCACCGTACACACAGCGCGGCAAACGGCATGACACCATCTTGCCGCACACCATACAATTAACCTGAAGTGCTGCCCTAACACACACACGCACTAATGACACTAATGACACGACACATCCTCACGGCAATGGCCATGTTGCTCCTCGTGGCGGCATGCCCGACAGCCCTGCACGCCAAAGACTACGACCCACTGTGCTACTGCGACGGCAAACCCATAATGCTCGCAGACCCATGCGTCTACAAGGGCGGCGACACCTACTATCTCACAGGCACGTCTACCACCGAGAAGGGCTTTGAGTACTACATGTCAAAGGACATGCGCACGTGGCAGTACGGCGGCATGCTCTACGAGGGCAAGGGCGAGGACTACGAGGGTGCGTCCTGTTACTGGGCCCCTGAGGTGAGGATGTACAAGGGCAAGTACTACCTCACGTTCAGTTGCTACAGCCCCAAGCGCAAAGGACTCATCACGTGCCTGGCCGTGAGCGACCGCCCCAACGGCGGCTACAAAGACCTCTACGAGCCGTGGATAGACATGAAGTACTCGGCCATAGACTGCGACATATTCGTAGATGACGACGGCAAGCCGTACCTGTATTACAGTCACAACTTCACAAAAGACGGTGTGGCGACAGGCGAGATATACGCCGCCCCACTTACCGACGACCTGAGCGGCATCACCGAGGAGCCCCGTCTCGTGCTGAGTGCGTCACAGCCGTGGGAACGTGTCAACTGGGCCGCCAACCGATGCAACGAGGGCCCATGGGTGATAAAGCACAAGGGCAAGTACATAATGACCTACTCCGCCAACGACACCGGCTACGGACATTACGGCATAGGCGTGGCCGAGGCCGACAACCCACTTGGCCCGTGGACGAAATACGATACCAACCCGATGCTCACCACCGACCTTCAGCACGGCATATCGTCGCCGGGGCACAACAGCATGGTGTCTACCGATGGCCGCACGCTGTACATGGTCTATCACCGCCATGCCGACCCGTCATGCAAGAAGCCCAACTGGGACAGGGTGACGTGCATAGAGAAGCTGAAGATAACGCGTGACGGCAAACTGCGCATGGCCCGCGAGCAGAAGCTCCGTGACAAGTAGTCCTACGCTCACTGTGCAGCATCCATACCGCACGCAGTATGCCTGTCACAGCATACTGCCTCACACTACATCACCACATCAAAGCCCATCATCATGAACCCGACAACCAACAGGCAGGTCTCCTGCCGTCATCACCGCCACACGCCGGCCCGCGCACTGGCCGGCGCAGCACGCCCTACCCTCATACTCCACATCATAGCCGTGGCCATAGCCGTCATGGCGGCCGCCTCATGCAGTCACTGCGGCCGACAGCCAGGCCGCGCTGATGCCGCCATCACCGACTCTCTGCTCGAGACTGCGGCCGCACGCAACGCCTCAGGCGACAAGCAGGGAGCCATATCCCTCATAGACAGCACCCTGAACATGCGCCCTGCCGACACCACACGCTGCATGTTGCTCTGCGAGAAAACGGTGGCGCAGATTGACATGGGGCTCATGCGCGAGGCCGTGACCACGGGACATGAGGCCATGGCTCTGGCCGAAAAGACCGCCAACAGCGAGGCCGCGCTCAACGTGTACGGTTCTCTCGGCATTGCCTACCGCCGCATGGGCATGCTCGACTCCGCCCTCGTGATGTACAAGAGCGGCATGGAGCGTGCCGTGAAGGAGCGCGACAGCGAGTACGAGGTGTATCTCGCCAACTGCGTGTCGGTGCTCTTCACCGAGCAGGGTCACTACCGTCAGGCCATGGACTACGCGCGGCGTGCCGAGAAGAGTGCCACTGCGGCACACGATACCATAGAGGCCCTGTCGGCACATGCCACCATCGGGGCCATATACATGTGGCAGAAGCAGTACCGCCAGGCCGTGAGGGTGCTTGAGGGCAGATGGACCGATGCCCGCAGCACGGGCTACAACGTGCTCATGCTCAAGTACCTGTCACCGCTCATCAAGTCGCTCTCCATGCTCGGCGACACCCGACGCCTCAGCCACTACATGCGCGAGGCCGACCAAGCCATGCAGGGCATGAGCGCCACCAGCAACGGCGTGCTCGGCATACTGGAGATAAAGGCCGCCATGCTCGGCTCCGAGGGCAAGCGTGCGGAGCAGCTCGTGCTCCTCGACAGCTTGCTCGCCACCAACCGCACCAACCGCGCCATGCCGCTGGAGAAACTCATGCGCCAGAAGGCCGAGTGCCTGCGGGCTATGGGACGGGGCGCGGAGGCGTTCAGACTGATGGATTCGGCATACCAGACGCTCGACTCCGTGAAGCAGACCGACATAGACCGCAACATGAGTGAGTTCACCGCACGCTACGACACCATGGAGAAGGAGATGCGGCTCGAACAGGCCAACCGCCTCAACGCCGAACAGAAAATGCACATCATGTGGCTCGCCGCAGCCGTGGCGGCACTGCTCGCCATCGTGGCCGTGGTGCTCTACTCCAGGAAACTGACTGCACAGCGTGCGCTGCTCAAGGCACGCAAGAGCTACATAGAGGGCATGGAGCAGGAGCGCGAGCGCATGGCCCGCGAGCTGCACGACGGCGTGTGCAACGACATCCTCGCCACCACCATGCTCCTCTCCGCCGACCCTGCCGCCGCCGACAGCCATCTGCGCGGTGTATGGAGGGATGTGCGCCACCTCTCGCACGCCCTCATGCCGCCACGCTTCAGCCACGCCACGCTCCGTGAGGCGGTGGAGAGCTACGTCAGTTCGGTGAGCAGCGACAACGAGCAGGGCGCGTCCACCGGCCACACTCCGTGCCACATACAGCTCCACATATCAAGCTACGACTGGGCATCACTGCCGCACGATACGGCATACCAGCTCTACCGCATCATACAGGAGGCCACGGCCAACGCCCTGAAGCACGGCTGCGGACAGGCCATCACCGTGGAGCTGCTGCATGAGGACGGCCATATCGTGGTGCGCGTGACCAACGACGTGGCGGTCGACAGCACCAATGGCGGCTCAGCCCACGCTGAGTCTGCCGCACAGACTGCCACCGACGCGCAGGGCATAGGACTGCACACGCTGCAAGCACGTGCCGAGAGCATCGGCGCAACGCTCCGCACCGCCACCTCGCACGGACAGCACACCGTGGAGCTCACACTATAACACACCGCACATACACACGCACATGTTCAGACTCCTGATACTCGACGACCACCCCATAGTGCTGGCCGGCATACACACCCTGCTCTCTACGGCCGTGCCCGACGGCCATGTCGTCAAGGCACAGTCGGCCGACGAGGCCCTCGGCATGCTCGCCGCCCAGCCGGCAGATGCCGTCATCACCGACCTCGAGCTCAACGGCGGCAGCGGCCTTCAGTTCATAGAGCACGTACACGCCGCCTATCCCCACACGCGCATCATAGTCTACACCATGCACGAGGAGGTGTGGACGGTGCGGCAGACGATGCTCGCCGAGCCCGACGGCGTGGTGCTCAAGAGCGACAGTCCGCAGGAGTTGCTCCGCGCCGTCAGCACGGTGAGAGACGGCAAGGGATATTACAGTCCGTCATTCTGCCGTCTGCTAAGCAGTCTGCATGAGTCGCCCGACGCGCTCTCCGACCGCGAGCGCGAGGTGCTGCGGCTCATTGCCGACGGCATATCTACCGCCGCCATTGCGCAGAGGCTCTGTATCTCCGCCAACACCGTAGAGTTTCACCGCCGCCACATCATGTCGAAGCTCGGCGCGGCCAACGCCGCCGGCATGGTGAGCGCGGCCATGCGGCAGGGTCTGCTGCTCGACCTCTGAGGCGGCTTCGCCGCCAACCGCCGCGCACGCCGGCACCGCCGCCCATCCCCATCAGCCGCCCACGTCATGAGCCATTGGGCACACCTTATATATATACCATACAAACATTCCTACACGCTGGTTTTCCGCATCTTCACAAAACACCGTTTTCCACTTCCTACCCACCGAAAACCATAGTCGCGTACCTACTGAATCCAATAGTTTTTGGTCTGTCTACGGCCGTTTGCACTGCATAAATTCGTGTTCTTGCTTTTTTGTTCCTAATTTTGTAAGAGACATGACAGCATTTTCTGAGTAGTATAACAAGTTTCAAGCCGTCTGTCAACAATACTTTTAGCACGACCGAAAGCAATAGAAATGAACGATATAAAGAACCGTATCACCAAACGCGAACTGCAAATACTCGACCTGCTCTCACGCGGAATGAGCAGCAACGAGATTGCAGCCGAGCTCTTTATATCCCACAACACCGTAGACTTCCACCGCCGTCAGCTCCTCAAGAAGACCGACTCCAAGAACATTGCCGACCTCATAGGCAATGCCTACCGTCTGGGCATCCTGCCCATGTGACGGCACGGTACGCACGGCCATGCCATACGTCCCGCATCAACCAACATCAGCAACATAACACCAACAGATTATGAGACACATCAACCTCTACATGATGGCTTCGCTCTCGTAGCGAGCCTGTGCGCATCCGCGCAGACCAACAAGGCGTGGCGCATGCCCGTGCCAGGCATCAAAGCCCGGCAGCTCATGGCCGACACGCCGCGCACCAAGGGCGTACCCTCAGACCGTCAGCCGCAGAGCGGCAAGCACACGTTCATACCCAGCATCAAGGGCGTGCGCATGGTCAGCCCCTGTCAGGCGGCCAAAGCCACGGCAGCAAGTGAGGACATGGTGACGCGTACGGTGCTCACAGGGTGGGATGAGACCACTTACAATGCCGACTAACAGCAGCCATCCACCGAGACTGGCAAGATAACGTACGACCGCTACGGCCGCTTCAGCACGGTAGACTACGGCGACTACAAGGACATATACGCCTACACGGCCGGTGCCGACGGCTCCAAGTGGACGTCGAAGTCTATCACGCGTCAGTACACCGAGCGCACGTTGCCCCTCTACAAGGAGCTGCGCACGCTCGATGAGCAGGGCCGCGTCACCGCCACCGAGGTGTACAAGAACGACCAATGGACGGAAAACGGACTGGCCCTCAAGGAGGAGCGCGAGTTCGACTACACTCCCAGGAGTTCGTGTACAGCCATGCCTATGCCAAGAGTCTGTCTACCGTGGCCACTGACGGCACCCAGACGTACATAGAGCGCGGCCTCGACAGCGACGGCAACGTGGTGGAGACACACAAGCAGGTGTCCTTCTACTCTGCCGACATGGAGCGCAACGAGCAGTACACCAAGGAGAACGGACAGTGGGTAGGTATAGACAAATACGAGAGACGCACAGTCTCCGAGCCGCAGTTTGACCTCCTCGGCATACAAGACCCGAAAGCCAACAGCGACGAGTACTTCCATCCTGTGGAGGATGACGATGAGGACACCAACAACATACCCTTCGATCACATGAGCAAGCAGTGGGCATGGAAAGACGGACAGTGGGTCATCTCAAGCCAGAATGGCACGGAATACGAGATGATAGATGCCAACACGCTCCGCAGCACCAGCATCATATACAGTGAGAGCAAGCCCGATGAGGACGAGTACTACTATCACGATGAGACTACCGTCATCACCAAGAAGCGCGATGACAGCCACCATCTGACAGAGATGAGCACCGTTCATGACGTAAAGATGCAATACGGCGACTACACGCAGCAGGATGCCAGATACGAGACGATACACAAATACAGCTACAATGCCGCCGGACTCCTCACGTCAGAGACCACCGAGGAATACGCCACTGTGCGCAACGACGGCAGCACACGCGCCAAGTCTGCCGACCGTGCGGCCACAGGCACACGCGTGCTGCGCTCGTCTCAGGCCATAAAGTACTATTACAGCGACATAGATGTGGTGAACGCCATATCGTCGGCCAGTGCCGATGCCGCCCGCGCGGCATTCGCCGTGAGCGGCCGTACCGTAACTATGGTCGGCGACAAGGCAGCCAACGGCACCGCCATCAGCCTGTACGCGCTCGACGGAAGCGTAGTGGCCACGTCGGCAGACGGCAGCGTCACCGCCCCCAAGGCCGGTGTATATGTAGCCACATGCGGCAGTCTGCGCTGCAAGATTGTGGTGAGATAACGCGCCATACAAGCACTGCCGCCTGACAACAGCACAACACAAATCACGCCAAAGGTGCCCCAGAAGAGACGCACTGATGCCGCCGCGCATCAGCCACGTGCCTCGACAGGGGCACCTTTTCTCATTCTTGCCACACGCCCAGATACCATACAGAGCACATCAATTAATACGGCCCGACGGCATAAAAAGCATGCCGACAGTCTGATACCTCAAAGTTTATTAGTAATTTTGCACCATAAAACACTATCAATAAGCAACAACTATCATGCACAAGTCACTACTCACAGCACTGCTCCTGCTCATAGCATCAGCCATCACGTGCTCCGCCGCCACACAGTCAAAGAAGGTTCGCAAGACACTGTTCGTCATCATCGACGGCATTCCGGCCGACTGTCTCGAGCGGCTTGAGCTCCCCACCCTCACCGACATTGCCGCACACGGCGCATACAGCCATGCACACTGCGGCGGCGAAGTGGCCACATACAGCGAGACTCCCACCATATCGGCCATCGGCTACACCAACATCCTCACAGGCACATGGATGAACAAGCACAACGTGCGCGGCAATGAGAACATACATGCCAACTACAACTACCCCACCATATTCCGCATAGCCAAGAGCCAGGAGCGCCGTGTCACCACCGCCATATACTCCAGTTGGACTGACAACCGCACCATACTGCTGGGCGAGGGCCTGCCCCAGACCGGCAACTTGGGCATCGACTTCGTGCGCGACGGCTACGACCACGACGAGGCTCGGTTCCCGAAGAAGCCCGGCGACACGCACATACAGGACATCGACAGGCAGATATGCCAGGATGCCGCAGCCTGTATCGCCGCCGATGCCCCCGACCTCAACTGGCTGTACCTGTGGTATCCCGACGACGCTTTCCACTACAACGGCAACGGCGACATAGCCGACAAGGCCGTCATAGAGGCCGACCGCATGCTCGCACAGGTATGGCATGCCGTCAAGGAGCGCGAGAAGAGCCACGGTGAGGAGTGGCTTGTCATCGTCACCACCGACCATGGGCGCGAGAACAACGGCTACAACCACGGCGGACAGTCGGCCCGCGAGCGCCGCACATGGATGTCGGTGAGCTGCGACCGCAAGCTGCTCAACGGTGAGTTCTCACCCACACTGCTCGCGCAAGTAGACATTGTGCCCACCATCTGCCGCTTCATGGACTTCAGCGTGCCGCAGTCCACTGCCTTCGAGATGGACGGAATACCCTTCATCGGCAGTGCCGACATACACAACCTGCAAGCCCTCAAGTACGACGACAAGGCCATGCTCTGCTGGGATGTGTTCAGCACCGTGAAGCATCCACGCGACATCAAGGCCGACATATACTACGCCACGACCAACAACATAAAGGAAGGCGGAAAGGACGTGTGGCACAAGCTCACCACGGTGAGCATAGCCGACGGCCGTCATCTCGTTGACCTGCCACAGCTGGGCGGCAGCAAGTTCTACAAGTTCGCCGTAGTATCGCCGTCTGCCACCCTCACAAAGTGGTTCTACGCGCAATGATGTCACCAACTACTGTAACAACACTCTACACACTATGCACACACACCACATATACATCGCGGCCCTCGCCGCCGTCACGGCAGTGCTCGGCTCATGCGCCACGCGCTACCAGCTCACAGGCATAAGCCGCTCACGCATACTCATAGACAGCCGCTACGATGCCACGCCCGACGCACAGGCGGCAGCATTTGTCAAGCCCTTCGCCGCACAGGTAGACAGCACGATGAGTCCCGTAGTGGGACGCGCTGCCCGCTATCTGGCCAAAAGCCGCCCCGAGGGCGAGCTTTCTGACCTCCTGCCCGACATACTGCTGTGGGCAGCTCCGCGCTTCGGCGAGAAGCCAGACTTCTCCGTGTACAACTACGGCGGCATACGCGCGGCCATCGCTGCGGGCGACGTGAGCGTGGGCGACATACTCGACGTGGCCCCGTTTGAGAACAAGATATGCTTCCTGAGCCTCAAGGGCACGAAGGTGAAGGAGCTGTTCGCGCAGATAGCCGCACGCTTCGGCGAGTGCGTGAGCCACGGCGTGAGGCTCGTCATCGGCCCGGACTCCACCCTCGTCAGCGCCACGCTGCACGGCCGTCCCATAGATGATGCGGCCACATACCGCATAGCCACGCTCGACTATGTGGCACAGGGCAACGACGGCATGACGGCGTTCAAAGCCAAGACCGACGTGCGTGCGCCGCAGGACGAGGCCAACAACGTGCGCTACCTCATCATGGACTACTTCCGCGAGAAGGCCGCCAAGGGCGAGGAAGTAGACTGCCCCACCGAGGGACGCATAACCGTAAGGCCATGACGGCAGCCGCAACAGACAACAGACAAAACACATTACCCACATGAGAAAGACATTCATCACCCTCACCCTGTGCCTGCTGTGGCTTACGGCCACGGCCCAGAAGTCGGTAGAGATACTCCACACCAACGACACGCACAGCTGCATCATGCCGCAGAACCCCAACCTCGCCGACACGGCGGTAGCCGGACGCGGCGGCTACCTGCGCCGCATAGCCATGATAAAGGAGGAGCGCAAGCAGCGCCCCGACCTCCTGCTCTTCGACAGCGGCGACTTCTCCCAAGGCTCACCCTACTACACTATGTTCAAGGGCGACGTGGAGATAGGACTCATGAACGAGATGGGCTACGACGCAGCAACTATCGGAAACCACGAGTTCGACTTCGGACTTGACAACATGGCACGCCTCTTCCGCATGGCCAAGTTCCCAATAGTATGCTCCAACTACGACTTCACTGGCACGCCCGTTGAGGGCACCGTGAAGCAGTACGTAGTCATCAAGCGCGGCGGCGTGAGGATAGGCGTGTTCGGGCTCTGCCCTCAGCTCGACGGTCTCGTAGATGCCCAGAAGTGCCAGGGAGTGCGATACCTCGACCCCGTGGACGTGGCTGGCAAGATGACCGCACTGCTCCGCCACGACCTGAAGTGCGACATCGTGGTGTGCCTGTCGCACCTCGGATGGCTCAAACCCTCCGAACAGGGCGACCAGTACCTCATATCGCACACCAAGGACATAGACGTGGTGCTCGGCGGACACTCGCACACCACATTCAATGAGCTGCGCTACGTCACCAACTCCGAGGGCAAGGAGGTGGGAGTAGACCAGAACGGCAAGAGCGGCATATACGTCGGCAAGCTCATCCTGAACCTCGACAAGTGCCGATGACACGCTGTTGGCGGCACGCCAGTGTACCGCCAACGGCGTCATCACGCCCACACCGATATACGCAATTCGCCCTGCAAACACATGCCTACGGCCGACAGACGGTCTGTCATCATGTGCTTGCAGGGCGAATTGCGTCTTGGAGGACGGGGCAACATGCGTATAATGCGGGCTGAAAGCCCAATAAGCATCCACAATGCTTGCACACCATCGGTGCGCCACAGTGCGCCTCGTCACTCGAAGTAGAAGCTGAGCACTATCATCTTGGTGTGCGCCTCGCTCACTGAGTTGGCATACTTTATCAGGTTCTTGTCGCGCATCTCCTTCACATGCCCCTTGTCAAGGGCGTTGCCGAGGCCGAACATGAACTTCAGCTCGGGGCGCAGCTTGAAGTACGGCAGGTAGAAGTCGCAGCCCACTCCCACCTCAGCGTATGCGCCATAGCGTTTCAACTTCACTATATCGCTGCTCTTGCCGCTGAGGTTTATCACCGGGCTGAGTCCCGCCATGAGGTACGGACGGTGGTTGTTGAAGCGCGGCGCGGCGAATATCATGTCCATGGCAGTGGCTATGTAGGCTGTCTTCAGCTCCTGCCTCGTCTCGCGCGGATTGCCATCGGCATCGGGGTCGGAGAGGTTGCGGAACGTGAGGTGGCGCGTGCCGAAGTACATCGACGGGGCCACACGCAGCTGGAAGTGCGTGCTCAGGCGCAGCTCTGCCAGCACGCCCACGTTGAAGCCCGCGTCCCAGCGGTCCTGGTCGGCAGTGATGAGGGCCTCGCTTGTAGTGCCGTCGTCATTGGTCACGGTCTGCGGGCCTACGTTCATGAACTCTATGTCCTGCATGTGCGTGCCCACCACCACGCCGAAGTGCAGCGGGCGCAAGTCGGTGTACGGGCGGTTCTGCACCGTGCGTTCCTGGGCCACGGAGCGTGTGGCCACGGCCATGAGCATGTATATGAGCAAGTATATCCTTCGCATGTCTGAGTATTGATACATTATAATAACGCTCCGCACCGTGCGTTATTGTCCTGCGGCACTCATTTTAGTGACGGCAGCCGCCACCGATGCACCCGTGGGAGGGCCGTCAGACCACGATTTGCAATGTCTACTAAGCAATTTTTAGATAAAATTTGCAATAAGATTATTTGTATATGAAAAAAAATATCTAACTTTGCCGAGTATTCAAGACCACCGTGTCAAGAAGCTGATTATATACAACAACATTATACAATAACATTATTAACAGTTAATATTTATTATTATGGCTTACGTAATTGGTAACGACTGTATCGCTTGCGGTACATGTATCGACGAGTGTCCTTCTGGAGCTATCTCTGAAGGCGAGAAGTACTCTATCAATCCTGATGTCTGCACAGAGTGCGGAACTTGCGCTGATGTTTGTCCTTCTGAGGCAATACACCTGGGTGAGTAATCCAACGAGACAAATAACACTAAGCATAGGAGGTCGTATCAGCAATGGTACGACCTCTTTTTTTATGCCCGTCAGGCCACATACCGCTACCCTGTGGCATCACCGCCGAAGCCACTGTACTGCCATGCGGCAGCGTTGTCGGAGCATTATTTCACCATCGCTATAAAGCGTTATACGTCAGCATATTGCGCCGTTATCCATTCTTCGCTCACCGACTCCGCCGACACTGTTTTGCGAAATGGGCCGAATCGCAGTGCGAAATGGGCCGTTTTGCACGATGAAATGGGCCGTTTCGCAGCGCGATTCGGCCCATTTCGCAAACCCCTCCGGCCGCACCCCGAAACGGCACGGGCTGAGGGGCATGCTTATTTCGCACCATTCGTTCGTGTTTCTCGCCGATTTTGAGTAACTTTGCACTGATTTTCATGCCTTGCCACAAGCCTTTATGCAGGGCAAGGCATACACTCACAGGCGCGGCGCCGGCCCATTACGGCGATGACGCGCACATACTTCTCACAACAAGACAACGACTTTTAGAACAATATGGCAGAATCCAACTTCGTAGACTACGTAAAGATTTACTGCCGCTCG
>JALFIM010000006.1 GCA_022775985.1 Prevotella sp. | reverse complement strand
CGGGGAAGCAGTTCTTTCTCTATAATGTAGGAACCGGTCGCTTCCTTAATGCTGGTGGCTATTGGGGTACTCACGTTTCTCTTCAGGAGTATGGTAAGCCAATCGCTGCTATTGATGGTGGCAAAAGCACGGAGACAGGTGCCCCCAATGTGGCGAGATTGAACTTCTTTACAGATATGAGCGGTGCTGATACTGAGGGAAAATTTATTGGTTGGGTTGGCGTTCCAGGCGACCATTCTGTAGATGCAGAGAAGGATAATGGTGTCTGGCTTGATAGAAAAACAAAGGAAATCTTTGGTTGGGTAATAGAGCCGACAGGTGACGATAAAAACACCTTCAGGATTTATACTTATGCACATTCCACATTTAAGTATGGTATATACGTTCTTGATTATTCAAAGAAGTATTATCTCTGCTCTAACAAAGGTTTAGTGGATGCTGCTAAGAACTGTGAGGCTTACAGCGAGGACGATCTCAAAGATTATGCAGGTTATGACACATGGCGTATCTTCTCTTACGAGCAGATTCTCGATTTGCAGGTGAATAATGCTAGTGATTTAACTGATGCTCTCGAACTCTCGTTCAAGTTGAAGTGTCCTGGATTCTCACGTGGTGACAATGATATAACGAGTTGGAATACATACAACTATGCCATAAATGAACCGAAAAATAATACAGAAACTGAGTTTGCTCGTTATGGCTTGCAGTATTATTACAACAATAAAATTGCAGGACCTAATACAACAGGCAAATTTACAGAAGAATCTCTCCCGTCAGGTGGTTATACATTCAATGGTAAGACATACACAGGAATAGACAAGGATTTCAATCGTGATTTGTCTAAGTATTACTGTGCAAGCATAACCAACAAGCGAGGTGTTCTTTATCAGGACATCGTTGTTACCCTGGATGGTACATATCAGATAGAGTGCAAAGGCTTCTCTACAACAGAGAAGGCAAAGCTCTTCGCAGGTGTGCTGGATCCCAATGACGCCAAAAAGGAAACGATGCTTGATAAAAACATGAACGTTACCCCGCTTAACCAGGTAAGCGATATGTCGCAGACCGTTCAGGATGAGCTTCACGTTACAGAGAAGAACGTCGACTATGCAGGCAAGAACTTCTATGGCACACGCGATTTCGTTAACACTGTATATGTAACAGTGCCTAAGAATGCTTTCACTGATGGCAAGGCTACAATCCGCTTGGGTATCATGATTGGCGACAACCAGAACGACAAGAACGTTGAAGGTGACGAGTGGACAGTATTCGACGACTTCCGTATGCTTTACGCAGAAAGAGAGGTTAACGAAGACTTGATTCTCGACGAGATGCGCGACAACCTTACATATCTCGTTAATTGTCCTACTCCGATGAAGAACAAGACTTTGCGTCTTAACAAGACATTCACGCTGGGCAAGTGGAACTCGTTCATCTTGCCGGTGAACCTCAACAAGAAGCAGGTTACAGAGGCGTTTGGCGGTAGCGCACGTCTCGCAAAGCTCACAAGCCTCACAGAGACGGGTATCGAGTTCACTTCAGGAAATTTGCTGGACGACAACACAACAGCTATCGAGGCTTATGTGCCTTACATCATCTTCCCGGTAAAGCCTGCTGATCAGACTAATACCTACACTGCTAATTATAAGCAGAAGAATAAAACGGAGCGTCTGAACATCAACATCCCTGCCAACCACTACGTAATCGGTAAGGTGTCTATGCCGCTCACAGCAGACGGTAAGGCAAACGACTGGTCGAAGATGAAGGAGGAGAATTGGACAACTACCTTGACTGGCGGTAACGACCAGATCAAGGCTTACGGCACATTCGCTCGTACATTCGGCACTGTGCAGACAGATAATGAAGATGGTACATATACTTGGACAAATAACGGCAAAATCATCACTGGTCGCGATGACCTTAAGGGCTGCTACTTCTTCGACAAGGGCAACATGTACCACTCTAGCTCTGACCCTGAAAAGTATCGTCCACGCGGTCTGCGTGGCTTCAGCTGCTGGTTCAAGATGGCTGAAGGCTCACAGAATAGCTTGCAGCTCACTATCGACGGCGTAACACAGTCGGGCACAACAGGCATTGAGGACATCCTCGCTGACTACGAGCAGCCGGTAAGCCGCTTCGCTAACGGCATCTACAACCTTAATGGTCAGCTCGTTAAGCAGGGCAACAGCACAGCCGGTCTGCCCAGCGGTCTGTACATCGTGAACGGCAAGAAGTGCATCGTGAGATAATAAACTGAAAGTATCATTTCAAAACAAACTGTAACAATGAAACGTACATATATAAAGCCGGCGGTCGAGATTCTCGATCTCGAGACAAAGGCTACATGTATCCAGCCGCAGTCATGGAACGTTGATGGCGGCAAGAACCCTGACGACCACGGCTATATCATCGAGGACAATGGTGCAGGTAGCTTCGATAATGCAAAGGACGACCCGTGGAATTCAGATAATTGGTAATCTGCGGAGCATGGCGTGTTATGCAGAGGCGGCATCGCCTCGCATAACCGCAAGCTTCAATATGCACAGCCCAACAACTGTTCAACAGCAGTTGTTGGGCTGTTTCGCGTTTTAGTAGCGGAGGTATCCTTGCCTCCGCCGCAAGCAATGCGCCTCCCACAGATTGTTTGGGTGCGAAGATTCTCCCACAGAATCCACAGAATTCACAGAAACTCTTGCTGGGGATATTCTCCCACAGATTTCACTGTGCTCCGCGCCTGTGCGCGGCACGGAGAAAGCGTGCAAATTTACACGTTATTTGTATTGGGCAAAAGGTGAGGGCGTTTTTTCTTCGGCTGGCTCTATGGCTTGAGGGGATGTAATGACATGTTTTCACCCAGTCCTTAGCACTTCGTCATTGCAGTAGTTGGTCGCGTGCCAATGGAGGCGGCTCATACGCATTTGCGAAACGGCCCGAATTGCATTGTGAAACGGCCCATTTCACCGTGCGAAATGGCCCATTTTAGCGTGTAAAACGGCCCGTTTTACAACATGCTTACAGTCAATGGATTATGCGGATGGAATGAAAGGGGATGCCCATGGACTGCATTCTGCTGCACCAGAACGCTGCACCGATGACACATTTTTTTGCCGTGATGACAATAAAACGCCGTCTCGCGCGTTATCCTATTGTGTTTAAACGCTACATTATTATATCCGTGATGCTGGTGTCGTCCCTCGTTGAAGCCGACGCGCAGTACGACGCATCGTTCAGTCACTACTTCGACATGGAGCCGTCGTTCAACGCCGGAGCCGTGGGCAAGGAGTCGAAGCTGAACATCACTGCGGCGTATGCCATACAGCTCGCGGGCTTCGAGCACAACCCCAACACCATGTACGCGGCCGCCGACCTGCCGTTCATGTTCGTGGGAGCCATGCACGGCGCGGGCCTTCAGTTCATGAGCGACAACATCGGACTCTTCAGCCACCAGCGCATAGGCGTGCAGTACGCCTACAAGCACAGGCTCCTGGGCGGCATGCTGAGCGTGGGCATGGGCGCGGCACTGCTCTCCGAGGGCTTCGATGGCTCCAAGGTGGATGCCGGCGACAGCGGCGACCCGGCACTGCCAACGTCAGACGCCACGGGACATGCCTTCGACATCGGGGCCGGCATATACTACACGCACCGCCAGTGGTACGTGGGCGTGTCGGCCACGCACCTCACCTCGCCCACGGTGGAGCTTGGCGAGACCAACGAACTGAGGATAGAGCCCACCTACTACGCCACGGGAGGCTACGACATACAGCTGCGCAACCCGCTGCTGAAGGTCAGGACCTCGGCACTCGTGCGCACCGACGGCACCGCGTGGCGCGGCGACGTGACGGCACGCCTCGTCTACACCAACGGCAAGAAACTGATGTACGGCGGCGTGGGTTACAGCCCCACCAACTCCGTGACGCTCCTCGTGGGCGGACAGGTACACGGCGTACACCTCGGCTACAGCTACGAGTGCTACACCTCGGCCATAGGCATAGGCAACGGAAGCCACGAGCTCTTCGTGGGCTACCAGCTTGACCTCAACCTCATAAAGAAAGGAAAGAACAAACATAAAAGTGTGAGAATACTATAAGACGATGAATAACAAAACTTTGATAACGACAATCTGCTCCCTGTTCGTGGCCGTGTGCGTCACCGGATGCTTCGGCGGCAAGGCGGCCTCGTCGTCGGGACGTGGCGGCGAGCTGGTGGGCGTGGGCGGCGGACGCGGGTTCGCCGAGCCGGCACCATACGGCATGACCAAGGTGAACCGCGGTTTCCTGCACATGGGTCTCGAGAAGGAGGACAGCCTCTGGGGCATGAACACCCCGAGGAAAGACATCTCCGTAGACGGTTTCTGGATGGACGAGACGGAGGTCACCAACTCCAAGTACAAGCAGTTCGTGTACTGGGTGCGTGACAGCATACTCCGCACCAGGCTCGCAGACCCGTCGTACGGCGGCGATGAGACGTACATGATAACGGAGGACAAGAACGGCGACCCCGTGGCTCCGCACCTCAACTGGAAGAAGCCGCTGCCCCGCAAGCCCAACGAGGACGAGCAGCGTGCCATAGAGAGCATGTACGTCACCAATCCCGTGACGGGCGAGAAGCTCCTCGACTACCGCCAGCTCAACTACAAGTACGAGGTGTACGACTACACCACGGCGGCACTGCGCCGCAACCGCCTCAACCCCTCCGAACGCAACCTCAACACCGACGTGACGGTCAACGCCGACGAGGTGGTGATGATTTCCAAGGACACGGCCTACATCGACGACGAGGGACGCATCGTGAGCCAGACCATCAACCGTCCGCTGTCGGGCCCGTGGGACTTCCTCAACACCTACATAGTGAACGTATATCCCGACACCACGGTATGGGTCAACGACTTCCGCAACTCCGAGAACGAGACCTACCTGCGCAACTATTTCTCCAATCCCACCTACAACGACTACCCCGTGGTGGGCGTGACGTGGGAGCAGGCCAACGCGTTCTGCGCCTGGCGCACCGACTATCTGCTCAAGGGCCTCGGCCCCGAGGCCCGCTACGTGCAGCGCTACCGTCTGCCCACGGAGGCAGAGTGGGAGTATGCGGCTCGCGGCAAGGAGGGCACGGAGTTCCCGTGGGAGAATCCTGACGTGAAGAGCGGCGACGGATGCTTCTTCGCCAACTTCAAGCCCGACCGCGGCAACTACACTAAGGACGGCAACCTCATAACGTCGAAGGTGGGAATATACAACGCCAACAGCAACGGACTGTACGACATGGCGGGCAACGTGGCCGAGTGGACGAGCACGATATACACCGATGCCGGCGTGGATGCGATGAACGACCTCAACCCGCAGCTCGAGTACAAGGCCGCGAAGGAGGACCCTTACAGCATGAAGAAGAAGAGCGTGCGCGGCGGCTCGTGGAAAGACCCTGAGTCGTTCATACGCTCGGCATGGCGCACATGGGAATACCAGAACCAGCCGCGCTCCTACATCGGATTCCGCTGCGTGCGCAGTCTGGCAAGTACTTCAAGTGTAAAACAGAAAAAGAGCAAGAGCAAAAAATGACAAGTTACAGCAAATTGAATATCGTGTACCGCTTGCAGAAGTGGATGGACAGCGTGCCCGGACAGACGTTCCTCAACTACGCCTACAGCTGGGGCGCATCGGTGGTGATTCTCGGAACCCTCTTCAAGCTCACGCACCTGCCGGGTGCCAACGTCATGTTGTTCTTCGGCATGGGCACTGAGGTGTTCGTGTTCTTCCTCTCGGCCTTCGACCGCCCGTTCGACAAGACCGCCATAGGCATGGATCTGCCCACGCACCTCGACGACGAGGAGCCCGACGATGAGGGCGGTGAGGCCGCAGCCGCAGACAGTGAGCCGTCAGCGGCACAGCCGTCTGCCACCGCAGCAGCCGTGGGCGGCACTATTATAATAGGTGGTGGCAGCGCACCGGCCGCAGCGGAGGGCCAGGCTCCCGTGGTGGCCACGGCAGGATGGGTGGACGCACAGCAGCAGGTGTCGCCCGAACTGGCCGATGCACAGGCACGCTACGTGGAGGAACTCAACAAGCTCACTGACACATTGCAGAAGGTGTCGGAGCAGAGCACGCGCCTCACCCGCGACAGCGAGGAGATGGAGAACCTCAACCGCACGCTCACCGGCATCTGCAAGGTGTACGAGATGCAGCTCAAGGGCGCAAGCCAGCAGATTGGCACCATCGACCAGATAAACGAGCAGAGCCGCCGCATGGCACAGCAGATAGAGCAGCTCAACTCCATCTACACGCGCATGATAGAGGCCATGACCGTGAACATGAACCTCGGAAAGGCTGGAGAAGGTAAGTGAAAAACGAAAAGTGAAAAGTGAAAAATCAGGCGGCTTCAGTCTGATAAGTGATTAATACGGTAAGTGAGAAGTGAGGATGTCAAGTGGGCTTGGCCTGATTGGCAATAAGTCATCAATCACTAATAATTAATCATTAATAACTAATAATTAACAAGCGAATGGCAATAAAGAAAAGACCTGTATCGCCACGTCAGAAGATGATAAACCTGATGTACGTAGTACTGATGGCGATGCTCGCTCTCAACATATCCACCGAAGTGCTCGACGGCTTCTCACTGGTAGAGGAGAGCATCAACAGGACTACCGCCAACTCCTCCAAGGAGAACGAGGGCCTGTACGGAAACTTTGCCGACCAGATGAAGAAGAACCCGCAGAAGGTGAAGGAATGGTTCGACAAGGCCACCGAGGTGAAGCGCATGAGCGACTCACTCTACGACTTCGCGCAGGCCCTGAAGGTGGAGATAGTGCGCGAGGCCGACGGTGCCGACGGCGATGTGTACCACATCGACCGCAAGGACGACCTTGAGGCAGCCAGCCATGTGATGCTCGCGCCCGGCACGGGCAAGGGCCGACGGCTCTTCGATGCCATCAACCGCTACCGCGAGCGCATACTCACCATGGTGTCAGACCCACGGCAGCGGGCCATCATCTCCAGCAACCTCACCACGAAGGTGCCGCATGGCGCCAACACTCTCGGCAAGAACTGGCAGGAGTACATGTTCGAGGACATGCCCGTGGCCGCCGCCGTCACGCTGCTCTCCAAGCTGCAGAGCGACGTGCGCTACGCCGAGGGCGAGGTGCTCCATACACTCGTCTCCAACATAGACATGAAGGACATACGCGTCAACAAGCTCAGTGCCTTCGTCATACCTGAGTCGCGCACGGTGATAAGCGGCGACATGTTCTCCGCGCAGATAGTGATGGCAGCCGTAGATACCACCCAGCAACCCGAGATATACGTGGGCGGCCGCCGCATCACGGGCAACACATACAAGTTCGCTGCGGGCGGAGTGGGAGAGCACTCCTTCGGAGGTTACATCACCATGCGCGACGGAAACGGCAACGTCATACGCCGCGACTTCACGCAGAAGTACACCGTAGTAGGCCCCAGCGCCACCGTATCGGCCGACCTCATGAACGTGCTCTACGCCGGCTACGACAACCCCATAAGCATAAGCATACCCGGTGTGCCGCTGAGCAACGTGTCGGCATCCATGGCGGGCGGCTCGTTCCGCTCCGTGGGCATGGGCCGCTACATAGCGCGTCCGGCCGCCGTGGGCAAGGATGTCACCATCAACGTGATGTCGGCCGCTGATGGACGGTCGAGGCAGATGGGCAAGTTCACGTTCCACGTGCGCAAGCTGCCCGACCCCACGGCATACATACAGGTGGGCAACACGCGCTTCCGCGAGGGCGGACTCGCCAAGGCATCGCTCATGTCGGTGCCCGGGCTCAACGCCGCTATCGACGACGGCATACTCGACATACAGTTCCGCGTGACGGGCTTCGAGACGGTGTTCTTCGACAATATGGGCAATGCCGTGCCCATGTCGTCAAACGGTGCCAACTTCTCGGAGCGGCAGCGCGACACGTTCCGCAAGCTGTCGCGCAACAAACGCTTCTACATAGGCAACATAACGGCCGTGGGCCCCGACGGCATCACGCGCAAGCTGACTGGCTCCATGCCCGTGATAGTGAAGTGACGGCGGCATAACTCAAGCATCAACATAACCGAAAGCAAACAGCATATATGAGACGTTTATTGACAATACTGTTCATCGCATGTGCAGCCCAGGGCCTGATGGCACAGCCGGCGGCACGCCGCCAGCAGGCAGCGGCGGCCAAGGCCAACGCCGCCACCTCCCTGTCTACACGTGCGCAGATATCATTCCCCACACAGGCCCCTATGGATGAGGACGTGGTGTGGCGCCGCGACATATACCGTGAGATAGACATCACGCAGGATGCCAACGCCGGACTCTACTACCCCGTGGAGCCCGTGGGCTCGCAGATGAACCTCTTCACCTACATCTTCAAGCTCGTGATGCGCCGCTCCGTGCCCGCCTACGAGTACAGGCTCGACGGCAATGAGGTGTTCGACGATGCCTCACAGGTGAACCTGAGGTCTATCCTCGACAACTACCACATATTCTATGAGCGCACCGACAAGGGCATACGCATCGACGACAGCGACATCCCCTCCAAGGAGGTCACGGCATACTACGTGAAGGAGAGCAGCTACTTCGACCAGAACTCGGCCACTTTCCACACCAAGGTACTGGCGTTGTGCCCGATACTCAAGCGCGAGGACGACTTCGGCGACGGCACTACCAACTACCCGTTGTTCTGGATAAAGTACGACGACCTGGCCCCGTACCTCAGCAAGCAGACCATCATGACGAGCAATCTCAACAACGCCGCCGTGATGAGCATGGCCGACTTCTTCACCAAGAACATGTACCGTGGCAAGATATACAAGACCAACAACATGCTCGGCAAGTCGCTGGCGCAGTACTGTCCCACCGACTCGGCCATGGCACGCGAGCAGAGGCGCATAGAGGGTGAGCTGAAGGCGTTTGAGAAAAACATCTGGGGCGACAGCGCACGCAAGGACTCCCTCGACAGCATAGCACGCCTTGACAAGAAGGACTTGAAGGCCACGAAGCGCAAGAACCGCCGTGCGGGTGGAGCGTCGTCGGCCTCGTCGGTGTCGAAACCGCGCAAGACATCGGGCCGCAGCAGCGCGTCGTCGGGCTCGGCAGCACGTGTCACCGTGCGCAGGGAGAGGCACTGAGCATGCCAGAGGCATTTTGATGAGTATCAGAGGGTACAGTATTGAGTGCCTGATGACATACTAATGAAAAATCGGATAATTTAAGATTGTTATGAGAAAGATTATTACAATGCTGATGCTTGCTGTGGCACTCATGGCAGTCAGCACCGCAACAGCACAAGTGAAGTTCGGCTTGAAGGGCGGACTCAACGTCACAAGCATGTCGTTCAACAGCGATGTGTTCGACGCAAGCAACCGTACAGGCTTCTTCATCGGCCCTACCGTGAAGGTGCAGCTGCCTCTTGTGGGGCTCGGCCTCGATGCCTCCGCCCTCTACGACCAGCGCGAGGCCAAGGTGAAGGTGGGCGGAGTGACCACCGATGAGACGCTGCGCTGCAAGGCTATCAACATCCCTGTGAACCTCCGCTACGGCTGGGGACTCAGCAGCCTGGCCAACATGTTCCTCTTCGCCGGCCCGCAGTTCGGCTTTAACGTGGGCGACAAGGACCAGCGCATCACCGACTCCTCCACATGGAGCATGCAGAACTCCAACTTCAGTGTGAACGTGGGCGCGGGCGTTACGCTGCTTACCCATCTGCAGCTCACGGCCAACTACAATATAGTATGCGGCAAGTCGTCAGACACTACCATAAGCACAGGCACCGAGCAGTTGTCCATGAAGGAGGGCCGCAGCCGCGCCAACGCATGGCAGATAGCACTGGCTTACTATTTCTGACACGCTCATGTGCCGCACGATAGGGGCTTGCGTATCGTCAGATATGGGCTCCCATGCTGACGTATATGGGTTCCCATGCTGACGTATATGGGTTTCTATGCTGACGTATGTGGGTTCCCATACTGGCGTATATTAATTCCCATGCTGATGTATATGAATTCCGATATCGTCAGGCATGGATATTATAAACGGCAAAAGGGGAACGAAGCTCAAGGCTTCGTCCCCCTTTTAGTGTATGTGCGGCATCCGCGCCGTGGTGGCGGCAGTGCCGCTTTATCGTTTGCTGTGGCTTGCTTTAGAGGTTGGGGTTGATCTCGCTCCACTTCTCTACGGCAGGAAGAGCACCCAGCTCGATGACCTTATCACGCATGCCCTGGAGGTGAGCGTAAGACGCATCGAGAGCGGCAATCTCATCAGCGGTACCCATCACGGGCTTGGTGTACACGCCGTCGCTGGTGATGCGTGTAGGCATGGCCATCATCACCTTGCTGTAACGTGCTGTGTCGGTGTATGTACCTGCGGGATAGTAGAACTCCTCACCACCCATTGCAGCCTCTATCATCTTCACTGCGAGGTAAGAGGGGCTCTGGAAAGAGCTGCGGCGACGGAGCTCTATAATCTTGGCACCGCCCTGCGTAACGTCCTTCTGCATCTGTGCCCACTCCTCTGCGGTGAGGCCCTTGCCGTTGACTGTGGCCTTGCCTGCGATGACATCGGTCAGCTTCACGCCGTCAACAGTGGTGGGAGAGGCAAACACTGCCATCTTCTCTCCGTGGCCACCGTAGGTGTATGCGTTCTTAACGACAGCCTGGCTCACGCCGAAGTGCTTGGCAAGCGCACCCTTCAGACGTGTAGAGTCGAGCGCAGCGAGAGTAGCTACCTGGTTGGGCTTGAGGCCAGAGTGTACGAGTGTCACCAGACCGGTGATGTCGGCGGGGTTGAAGATTACCACGCAGAACTTAGCGTCGGGGCAGTACTTCTTGATGTTCTCGCCCAGCTCCTCGGCAGCCTTGGAGTTGCCTACGAGCAGATCCTCACGGGTCATGCCCTCCTTACGGGGAGCACCGCCTGATGAGATGATGTATTTTGCGCCTGTGAAGGCCTCTTTCGGGTCAGTGGTAGAAACGATGTTGGCATCGTCGAAACCACACTGGCGCATCTCCTCGGCCACACCCTCGGCTGAGAATACGTCATACAGACAAATGTTGGGGGTAAGTTTCAGCATGAGTGCGGTCTGCACCATGTTTGAGCCGATCATGCCGGCAGCTCCGACAATCACGAGCTTCTCGTTAGTTAAAAATGCCATAACTGAATATTATTTTAAGTTTATTTAAACGATTCTTCGTTTTGCGTTACCTGTTGTTTCCGATTGCAAAGATATATATTTTGATTTGAATTCGTAGTTTTTTTTCTTTTTAATTTGTTGTTATTTCTTAAAAAGGGCTATCTTTGTAGAAGATAAATTGCGGCTCGGCAATAGGAGCAAGATCCATTGCTCTTGCACTTGCATTACCTATGTATAAGGTAAGCTGCGGCTTGGCAATAGGAGCAGACCACATTGCCCACGCGCTTGCGTTATCTTCACAGCAGGAGTCAGCCGCCGCAGGCCGACTCATACATAAAATCATACTTCCATGGCAAATACAGACAACGAGAACATCATAGCCGTGCGGCTTGAACACCTGCGTGCCGTCATGCGGCGTGAGCATCTCGCGGCCTTCATCATCCCGAGCACCGACCCGCACAACAGCGAGTACGTGCCGCCGAGATGGGAGGGACGCAAGTGGATAACAGGCTTCACAGGCTCTGCCGGCACGGCGGTGGTGACGCTCCACAGGGCAGCACTGTGGACAGACTCGCGCTACTTCATAGCCGCTGCCGACCAGTTGCGCGGCACCGGCTACGAGCTCATGCGCGAGCGCGTGCCCGGCACGCCCTCCATAGCGCAGTGGATAGGTGACGTGGTGGCGGGCGGAGCGTCCACAGAGGTGGGCATCGACGGCTCGTGCTGCTCCGCATCAGTGGTAGAGGGCCTCAAGACGGAGCTGCGCGAGAGCGGCGGACTCACCCTGCGCACCAACCTCGACGCGCTCGACGGCGTGTGGACGGAGCGTCCGCCACGCCCCACGGCGGCAGTGACGGTGCAGCCCTTGGAGTATGCCGGCGAGACGGCGGCATTCAAACTGCGGCGCATACGTGCGGAGTTGGCGCTGCGTCATGCCTCGGGCATGCTCGTGGCCGCGCTCGACGACATAGCGTGGGTGACCAACATGCGCGGCACCGACGTGCACTGCAACCCCGTGTTCGTGGCATACATGCTCATCACCGCCGACCGTGCCACGCTCTATATAGACAAGTGCAAGCTCACCGACAGCACCGCCGCCTACCTCGCGGAGCAGGGCATCGGCACCGACAGCTACGAGGCCGTGGGCAAGGCCGTGCGCCGCTACTCGGAGTACAGCATACTCATAGACCCCGACGAGGTGAACTACACGCTCTACTCCTCGGCCGCGCACTGCCACATAGTGCGCACCGCATCGCCCATCCCTGCCATGAAGGCCGTGAAGAACGAGGCCGAGGCCGCCGGCTTCCGCCGCGCCATGCTGCGCGACGGCGTGGCTCTCGTGCGCTTCCTCAGGTGGCTGCGCCCTGCGGTGGAGCAGGGAGGGCAGACGGAGATGACCATTGCCGCCAAGCTGCGTGAGCTGCGTGCGGAGCAGCCGCTGTTCCGCGACATATCGTTCGACACCATAGCGGGCTATGAGCAGCATGGGGCCATCGTACACTACGAGGCCGATGCTGCCACCGACGCGCGGCTTGAGCCGCACGGAATGGTGCTCATCGACTCCGGGGCGCAGTATGCCGACGGCACCACCGATATAACACGCACCATAGCTCTCGGCCCTGTCAGCGAGGAGCAGCGCCATGTGTACACGCTTGTGCTGAAGTGTCATCTGCAGCTCCAGAACCTGAAGTTCCCCGATGGGGCCTCGGGCACGCAGCTCGATGCCGTGGCCCGGATGGCCATGTGGCGCGAGGGCATGAACTTCATGCACGGCACGGGCCATGGCGTGGGCTCGTACCTCAACGTGCATGAGGGCCCTCACCAGATACGCATGGAGTGGAAGCCCGCGCCGCTGCGTGCCGGCATGACCGTGACTGATGAGCCCGGGCTGTATCTTGAGGGCCGCTTCGGCGTGCGCACCGAGAACATGCTCATGGTGGTGCCGTATGAGCAGACGGAGTTCGGACGCTTCCTGCAGTTCGAGCCGCTCACGCTCTGCCCCATAGACAAGGCTCCGCTCGACATTACGATGCTCTCCGCCGACGAGCGCACGTGGCTCAACTGCTATCACCGCATGGTGGAGGAGCGGCTCTCTCCGCTGCTCAATGCCGGTGAGCGGGAGTGGCTTCATGAGGCGTGCTCGCCAGTGTGATGTGCGGTGCGGCCGTCACTTGCCGAGAAACTTGCCTGCTCATAAGAACATACGCTTTGTATGGTATGTCCTGGCCACGCATACTGTGGCATGCGCCCCTGGCGCCTATTTTTTTGTTAAAATGGGTGTGGGAGTGGTGGAACTTTAAGTATGAGAGGTGTATTGGACAGAATTATTTTCTACGGATTATGCATGAGTCACGGAAAAGTTTGTAACTTTGCAAGTGTCAGAAAATGGCTGCCTCACGTATGGTTTCCTTTTTTGCTTTCTTTACGCCCCGATAGGGCGAAGGCCCTTGCTCGTATGCTTGGCCTGACACCTTTTTATATTAACTTTGCATACTGTAAATACATTAATAATATGGCTACACCGCACATTTCAGCCGCTCTCGGTGACTTCGCCAAGACGGTGTTGATGCCTGGCGATCCGCTCCGGGCAAAATTTATAGCAGAGACATTCCTCGAGAATGCCAAGTTAGTAACGTCAGTACGCAACGTGCTGGGCTACACCGGACTGTACAAGGGCAAGCCGGTGTCTGTGATGGCAAGCGGCATGGGCATGCCCAGCATCGGCATATACTCGTATGAGCTGTACAAGTTCTATGGCGTGGAGAACATCATACGCATAGGCTCGGCAGGCAGCTACCGCCAATGGCTGAAGGTCATGGACGTGACCATCGCCGACGTGGCCGTGAGCGAGTCGTCGTATGCCAGGGTGCAGGGCGGATGCGCTGACAGGAGCATAAAGCCCAGCGCAGAGCTCAACGCCGCCATCAAGGCCAAGGCCGAGGAACTCGGCATAGAGTGCAAGCCCAGCGTGGTACACTCCAGCGACGTGTTCTACGGCGACCCGTCTCAGGGCACGTGGCAGGACATAGCCGAGCGCACGGGAAGCGACTGCGTGGAGATGGAGAGCTTCGCGCTATTCCACAACGCCAACATGCTGGGCAAGCGTGCGGCATGTCTGCTCACCATCAGCGACTCGTTCGTAGACCACACCGAGTTGTCGGCCGAGGACCGTCAGAACTCGTTTACGCAGATGATGACCCTCGCTCTGGAGACGGCCATCGCTCTGTGATGCCACTATGCCCGCGCACATGCCGCCAAGCGTAGGCGGCCGCGTGCGCTGCGATGTGCCGGCAGCCGGCACCATACCTCATGCGGGGCATGAGAACCAGGCTCGTAACGCATTGTTACGGCGGTGGCTCTCATGCCCCGTTTTCCATTTTCAGGGCATGCGTAGAAAGTCGTCATTTGTGCTGATTAAGTCCGTTTTACACCGATTTTGTGTTATAGTATGTTAATTATTAATAAGAATAAGTAAAATGGGGGTAAACCGTTATCACTTAAATTGTTAGTAAATTTGCGCCACAGTATTTTTACGCATGAGCTATACGGGCTTATTTTATAAACAAAAATGATGAAGAAAACTTATGTGAAGGCTGTCTTGATGGTGTGCAAGATGGAGCCTTGCTCGCTCTTAGCTGCAAGCGAGTATGTTAGTGGCAGTACGAAGCCATTGGAGGATGATGATGATTTTCAGTGGGGCACTCCCACGCAGAGCACTACTCCCGATGAGTGACCTTGGGTCTGCAAGGACTGTAAATAGATGATACTGACAGACATTAGTAGTGAAAGAACAGAATTAGACGATTTTTCTAAAACAACGTGATGATGAAGAATTTTGCACAACTCATGGCCACCACTGCTGCCGCCATGATGCTTTTCTCGTGTAGCAGCGACGACAACACGGTACCTGGCGGCAACAGTGGCGACGGTTCCACTCTGAAGGCCACCATGGGCCAGCTCACTCCCGACGGTGACATATTCCCCTCAGCCCCCTCCACCCGCACCACTCTCGGTGCCAGCAAGGAGATAAAGTGGGTGGAAGGCGACTCCATAAACGTGTTTGACGGCACGCAGAACCGTCGGTTCAACGTGACCACCGTGTCTGCAGAAGGCACATCATGCACCTTCGCCGGCACTCCCCTTGGCGACGGCAATGCTGCGACCCGCTACGTGGCCCTCTATCCTTACAGCATGAAGTCTACCTACAGCGGCAGCACCATAAGCGGCGTCACCCTGCCATACGTGCAGAAAGCTGTGACCGACGGCTTCGACCCTGCATGCAACCTGATGACCGCCAGCGCGGACGTAGGCTCAAACCTTGAGTTCAATCATGTATGCAGCTACATCAAGGTGAAGACAGACTTCGACTGTTCGGGTCTCACCCTTACGGCCGAGGGGCAGAAACTCGCCGGTGACTTCGACATAGCCGTAGGCACTGACGGCACGCCCACTGTGCAGAACATTACGGACGCGAGCGACCATGTGAAACTCGTGGGCGACATAAAGGCCGGCACCTGGTACTACATAGCCGTGCTCCCCGGCACTTACAGCCAGGGTATAAAGGTGCAGCTTGAGGCCGCTACCTACAAGGATGCTATAGAGTGGACTAATAGCCGCGCCCCGCTGACCTCTTACTCGCTCTCAAGCTCCAATGCCCTCACCACTGCACAGGCTAAGATAAAGTCGCTGGGTGAGATGAAGAAGGATGCTCTCGGAAGGGCCACTAAGTACATAGATTTCGTGTAAATGAATGACGGCACCGCAGACATCAATGCCACGCATGGCACAAGAATACTGTGGGCTAAGTACAACCTCGGCGCGGAATCGGAGACTGAGGATGGAGACTTCTATGCCTGGGGCGAGACAAAGCCCAAGGACTCATGCAGCAAGGACAACTACCTCTGCAATAATTATTATCCGCCAGTTCTTGATGAGGCTCATGACGCAGCCACCGCCAACCTGGGCTATGGGTGGCACATGCCTACGGCAGCAGACATCGTTTACTTGAAAGAGCATAGCATCTTTGTATATACAGCCGGCCATAACGGTAAGGAAGGCTTCATAGTGTATCCTGGCAAGGGCGACGTGAAAGATTATCAGAAGATGGGCGACGGTACTGTGTATAGGTATGAGAACGGGTGCACTCCTAAGAAGGAAACTGTATCTGATGAGGCCGTTGTGAGCTATATAAATGGCTTGTCCACCACGGCAGGCAGCGATATGACGCATCTGTTCTTTGTGTTCGCTGGCGGCAAGAATGGTACGACCGTAAGCTATAATGCGGTACGCTACTGGACAAACTCGCGTGGCAATAATCCGCTGATATCCCTCAATGACAAGTCGTCTCTGACTGCGTATTATTGGGGACTTGACAAAGCTGCGTTCAATATCTGGAGCTATTTCTGCCCCAGGTACACCGGCCTTAGCATCCGTCCTGTACTTGAAGTGAAATGGTGACGCGATGACAACAAGGCATCACGTCATATACATCCTCCTGTGTCTCATGCCACTGTGGTGTGAGGCACAGGAGGT
>JALFIM010000049.1 GCA_022775985.1 Prevotella sp. | reverse complement strand
GTGTTTGACGGGTAAAACACTTACAGTTCTATCACCTCCAAATCATCGGGCACTACGATGCGTCCCTTGAAGTTTTCGGCAGCCTCGCGCGTGTAGGTCTCGCGGCGCGTGAGGAGCGTTTTCTCCTCAGTGTGATACAGTATGAGGTTCTTCACGCCAAGCTCACTGGCCAGTTTGCCGGCATCGAGGGCCGTGCTGTGGTTTTTCTCGTAGGGTTTGAACTCGTCGCGGTCGGCATACAGGCAGAAAGCCTCGCACATCATCCAGTCGGCATGCGCTATGTAGGGGCGGTTGAGCTCATTGTACGGCTCATCGCCCAGACAGGCAAGCACGGTGCCGTCGGGCAACTCGGCACGGAATCCGTACTGCTTCTCCTTGGTGGAATGTATGTCGAAGCACGCGAGCATCATGTCGCCCACGCTGAAAATATCGCCATCCTGAAGCTCATGAAACTCCACACGCTCCTCCACCTTGGCCAACTGCTTCTTGGCAAGCACCATGCCGATGAGGGTCTTTATGACCTTCATCACCTTGTCGTTGCCATATACATCCAGCATGCCCTCATAGCCATTGCACTGCGCCACCATGCGTATGACCCATATAACGCCGAGTATATGGTCGGTGTGGGCATGTGTCACGAACAGGTGATGGATGCCGGCTATGGATATGCCAGCCTTGCGCAGCTGACTCAGCACGCCGTTGCCGCCGCCAGCATCAACGAGCAGACGGGTTGTCGGTGTCTCCAACACGAAACAAGTATTGTAGCACTGAGTGACCAAAGCGTTGCCAGTGCCAAGCATTGTTATTCTGTTCATAGTTCATAAATGTAAGTATTCAAAACTAATTTATATTAAAGCATCATCTCATCTAATTCTTGACATAAAAATAATTTTTATTATCTACTTATCATTTTAATATTTTATCTCAAAATAGTCAAGCAGTTTCTTGTAGAAGTCCTGTGCCGTCAGGCAAGTGTCACTGAGGTAGTCTGGTATGTGACTCCACTCACGCAACCCACGATAGTAGAACATTTTAAGTTCGTCCGTGATAATAAACGGCACAATATCATGTTTTAGACACTCCTTAAACATTATCAGTCTACCCACGCGTCCGTTGCCATCCTGAAAAGGATGAATGCACTCAAATCTGTGATGAAAGTCAATAACATCGTTGAGCGATACACCTTTCTTGCTGTTGTAAGACCTCAGCAACGCACGGATATCCTTGCCCACTTCGCTGGGATGTGTTGTCTCCATGCCGCCTACCTCGTTGGGCAGACGCTTGTAGTCGCCCACGGCAAACCACGATTTCGACACATCAGACGTGCCAGCCTTCAGCATCTGGTGCAATTGCTTTATCATGCTCTCCGTAAGAGGTTCCTGCGCATGCACCACTATAAAATCGAAACAACGGAAATGATTGGTTGTCTCTATAATGTCGTCCACCCTTACAGCCTCGTCTGTTATGCCAATGGTGTTTGTCTCATATATATACCTTGTCTGCTCCTTGCTAAGCCGGCTTCCCTCTATATGGTTAGAGTTATAGGCAAGGTCTATCTGGGTGCGGTGGTAAATGCCGCCCCTCATCTTCCCTTCCATCTGCATTCTCAACGCCTCCAATAGAGAAGAGACACGCACGCGCGTATTCTTACGGCACGGGAGAGGAGCATCTGGAGGTATGCTCCAAGTCTTGCCAATGAGCAGCGCACCACTTATCTTTCCCTGCAAACAATAGTTGCGCACAGTCCGTTCTGATAAGCCGTGAGCCACAGCATACTCTTTTGTTGAAATATATTCCATAGGCAAAAACAATTTTAATTGTGGTGCTAAGGTGCAGCCTGTCTTATGCAAAGTTAGTCATTTCTTGCCGATATCGGCAAGAAATGACTAAAAAACGCCCATCATTTACAGGAAACATTCCGCACGTTTGCTCCGTACAGACATAAGACACTTGCTTATCACTCATCACTTTGACTTCACGTACATATTATAATATATGTATTTACGCCAACTGAGGAAACGAAATTCAGCCAACTGAGGAAACAAAATTCAGCCAACTGAGGAAACAAAATACGGCCAACTGAGGAAACGGAGAAAAGCTATCTATGTAACACACTGAGCATCAATATATTGCAAAACGGCCCATTTCGCAGTGCGAAATGGGCCGTTTTGTGTTGTGATTCGGGCCGTTTTATAACGCGAAATGGGCCGTTTTGCAAAACGAGTCGGACAGGGCTTCATTGCGGCATCACAGCTCCGAGGCCATGTGCATGGCCTCAGCACGTGCCGGCTTGCCCGTAGGCGTGAGCGGCACGGCCGATACATGGGCCACCACCTTGGGCCGCCAGTATGGCGGAAGTGCCTCGGCGCACTGCGCCATCACACCCTCCGTGTCGGTGTCGGTGGTGAGCAGCACCACCGCCTCGCCGAACTTGCTGTCAGGACGCTTGGTTATGATGAAGTCGTGCGACAAGAGCGGGCGAAGTGCAGCCTCTATCTCCTCTATCTGCAGTTTCACTCCGCCGCTGCATATCACGTTGTCGCGGCGACCTATGATGCGGAACCTGCGGCCATCGGGAGCTATCTCGGCTATATCGTTGGTCACGAGCCGCGTGGCACACACCTCGGGGGCATCTATCACGAGGCACCCATCAGCATTCACACCTACGTCCACACCATCGAACGGCGTGTACCACTCATCGGCCCCACTGCCGCTTATGCGGCGCAGCGCCACGTGCGACAGCGTCTCCGTCATGCCGTAGGTACTCCACACTGCACCTGGAAACGTGCGCAGCTCCGCCTCCATACTGCCGCTCACGGCCCCTCCGCCTATTATCAGGTGACGCACGGCCATCAGCCGCCGCCGCTCCTCTGGCACCCGAAGTGAGTTGTACACCTGCATCGGCACCATGGCGGCGAACGCCACATCATCATCGACTGTGGCGAGCGGATGCCCCGTCGGCGGCACCGCTATGAGCCTCAGCCCACAGGTCAGGGCCCTCACCACCATCATCTTGCCGGCTATGTAGTCGAGCGGCATGCACAGCAGCGCCGTGTCGCCGGGCCGCAGTCCGAGGAAGCGGCATGTAGTGCGGGCACTCGCCTCCATCCTGCGCTTCTCCACCCACAGCGGCTTGGGAGTGCCTGTGGAGCCGCTTGTATGCACGAGCAGACGGTCGGCGGGGCTGTTCCACTCCGACATGAACTCACTGAGCGTCATCATGGCTTCGCGGTTTCGGCCACGGCATCACCCTGCCGCCACAGGCTGTCGCCCCTGACGCACAACGGCATGTCCACATTGTCGGTGAAGAGCTGGCCCGTGCCCAGCCCCTGCGGCATGCTCACGTGCGGCCCGTACATCTTGGCGGCGAAATGCGCCACGGCATTAAGGCCCACATTGCCCTCAAGGGCACTCGTCACCCACGACCCGATGCCGCGCTCACGCGCCATGGATATCCACTCCTCAGCACCATGCATGCCGCCGTGCAGCGACGGCTTGAGGATGATGTACTGCGGACGTATGGTGTCGAGCAGGTGCTGCTTCATAGACGGCATGTTCACGCCTATGAGCTCCTCGTCGAGGGCTATGGGCAGAGGAGTCTCGCGGCAGAGCCGCGCCATGTCCTGCCACTGGTGCTGCCGTATGGGCTGCTCTATGGAGTGGATGTCGTAACGTGCGAGCTGCTCCAGGCGGTGCGGAGCCTCGGTGGGCGAGAATCCGCCGTTGGCATCGACACGCAGCTCCACGCTGTCCTTGTCGTAGGCACTGCGTATGTGGCGTATGAGGTCGAGCTCCTTGTCGAAGTCTATGGCCCCTATCTTCAGCTTCACGCAGCGGAATCCGGCCTTCAGCTTCGCCTCGAGCCTCGACAGCATCTCATCGTAGCTCCCCATCCACACGAGTCCGTTGATGGGTATGCCCTCCTCGCCACGCCCGAACGGCGTGTCGAACAGCACGTCGCTGCCGCGCTCGAAACTGAGCAGGGCCGTCTCCAGGCCGAAGAGCATGGACGGGTATGGGCGCATCATGTCGTAGTTGATGGCACCATTGAGGATAAACATGCCGCACACCGACTCAAGCGTGCGCTCATACTCGGGTATGGCATCGCAGCTCAGGTCGGGCAAAGGCGTACACTCGCCCACACCGCACCGTCCGGGCTCATCAGGCGACGTGATGGTGAGCATCCACGACTTGCGCGTGGTGTATATGCCGCGCGACGTGCCGGCCGGCTGGCGGAAGTGGTACGTGCGCGGATGTATCTGTATATGGTATATCATAGTTTGTGTATTGATGAACCGATTATGGCAACTTGGGATATTTCTTGAAGTCGGGCTTGCGCTTCTCGAGGAACGCGCGGCCGCCCTCCTGAGCCTCATCGAGCATGTAGTAGAGCATGGTGGCATCGCCGGCGAGCTCCTGTATGCCGGCCTGTCCGTCGAGCTCGGCGTTGAGCCCGGCCTTTATCATACGCAGGGCGAGCGGCGAACGCTCCATCATGGTCTGCGCCCACTCCACACACGTGTCCTCGAGCTTATCAAGCGGCACCACAGCGTTGACCATGCCCATGCGCTCTGCCTCGGCGGCGGAGTACTGGCGGCACATGAACCATATCTCGCGGGCCTTCTTCTGCCCCACGATGCGTGCCAGGTAGCTCGCGCCGAAGCCCGCGTCAAACGACCCTACCTTAGGGCCTGTCTGCCCGAATATGGCGTTGTCGCTGGCTATGGTGAGGTCGCACATGAGGTGAAGTACGTGTCCGCCGCCTATGGCGTAGCCGTTGACCATGGCTATGACGGGCTTGGGGAGCGACCGTATCTGCTTCTGCACGTCGAGCACGTTGAGCCGTGGCACGCCGTCGTGGCCCACATATCCGCCACGTCCCTTCACGTGCATGTCGCCGCCCGAGCAGAAAGCCTTGTCGCCGGCACCCGTGAGGATGACCACGCCTATGCGCTGCGCCTCGCGGCACCATGCCAGTGCCTGCGACATCTCCCATGTGGTGAGCGGCGTGAAGGCGTTGCGGTAGCGCGGACGGTTGATGGTGATGCGGGCTATGCCGTCGTACTCGTCGAAGAGTATCTCCTTGAAGTCGAAGTCACTGATTTGCTTCCATTCTCTTGTTTCCATTGACTGAAGATTTATGTTTTACGTCATGCGGCGGCGACAGGGGCTGGCCGTGCGCCACATTATTATATTATATAACAGTATGCCGTGCGTTGTGGTGAACACCACGGCGGCTACTTGCCGTTGGGCATGAGGTCGAACTTGTAGGCCACGCGTGCCATGACGTATGCCGACAGCGACCGCTGCCACGTCTCGGTGCGGCCCTGCGCGTTGACGGAGTAGCTTGTTGACGACAACTGCCGCAACAGGTCGTAGGCATCAATCTTGAGCGTAAGGCGGCTCTTCATGAACGAGCGACTGAGCGACGCGTTCCACACCAGGTCGTCGGTGTTCATGGCATGCTCCTGATAGCCGCGGCGGCTGTACATCTTTATGTCGGTAGATGCCTTCAGGCCGAGCGGCAGCTTGCACGTGGCGTTGAGTCCGTAGCTGAGGTCCACGGCATTGATGGTACTGAAGTTGGCACGGTCGCTGTTGCTCACACGCCACGACACCCATGCCCCTGCCCCCACGGTGAACTCGCCGAGGGTGTAGCTTGCTGTCATGTTCTCGCTGAGATTGGCGTTTCCCACACGGCTCTTCACGAAGTCGGCATCGTCGTAGGCCATGTCGTAGTCTACACTGCGGTTGTAGCTCAAGGTGGTACCAGAGGAGAAAGTCAGCCTGTTGGCACTGTCGGGCATGCACGAGTAGTTGAATGAGGCAGACACATCCCAGTTGCCGTCGATATTGTCGCGCATGGAGGTGTATGCGCCGGTGGCGGTGTCGTAGCGCGTGCGCGTGGCATAGGCGTGCCGCGTGTTGCTGTAACTGACAGACGCTCCGAAGCTCTGCTTGTGCCTGTCGCGCTTGTCAAACGACATGCTGGCGGTGAGGCTATGCATTATGGGACTCTTCAGATTGGGGTTGTTGATGCGCCGCGACAGCGGATTGGTGTCGTTGTAAGAAGGCATAAGCGTGGCCATGTCGGTAATCTGCTTATTCATACGGTAGCTCATGTAGTAGCTGGAGCGGTCGGTACGCAGCATGACAAACGCGTCGGGATAGAACATGCCGTAGCGGCGGTGCGCTATGGTATCGGTGGCGGCGTTGTGGTAGTCCATGCGCTCGGAGGTGTAAGAGAGCGGCAGGTTGATGTTGACGAACAGCTTGTCGGTGTACTTGTTGATGGTGAGTCCGCCGTGTACGCAGCGCTTCATGTCGTTGTACCACGTGCTGTTGGACATGTCGAGGGCCATCTGCAGCGAGTCGCGCGACGACGGCAGCGTGCCGAGCGCGGCCTGTGGCGACGCCCACTCGGCGGCGAGCCGCTCCAGACGGTAGCTCAGGTCGTTGGTGAAGGCGGCGTTCTGGTTGTAGCCCACCGCCGACTCAAACGTCCATCCGCTGAGCAGTGTGGCGGAGTATGACACACGCGTGGAGAATGTGTAGTCGCTACTGTGGGTATCGGAGTACAGGTTGCGGAAGTCAGACGAGCCGGCACGCACGTACTCGGCATGGTTGTGGGCGAACCTGTCGGCAGGGCGCGTGTCGCTGTATGTGCCGCCCAGTGTCATGAACAGCTTGTCGCCCCACGGCAGTTTCTGCATGAAGTTGGCACTGCCCGACAGTTGCAGCGCGTGACGGCGGCTGAAGCTGACGTTGCGCGAGCGGTTGGTGACGGTGCCAAGGAGGCGGCCCGACGCGTTGGCGGCGAACGCGGAGTCGAGCACCTGCATGAAGTCGCCATAGCCAGAGGGGTCGCTGCTGAACGTCACGTCGCTCATGCTGAAGCGCGACGTGTTGTTGGTGTACGCGGCGGTGAGGTACGACATGAGTTTGAAGGGCTTGTTCACGATGAGCGAGTTGGTGGCGTTGAACGCGAAGGAGCGCATGCTGCTCTGCGACAGGCTGCGTCCGTATATGTTGCCCGAGGAGGCGAACGTCTCGGAAGTGGTGCGTGACTCGTTGTCGGAGTGGTTCCACTTGATGTCGGCGCTCAGCGTCTCCGTCATGCGCTTGTCCTTGTCCTCGGCATTGAGGTTGAGCCCTATGGTGCGCGTGGTGTTGTCACCGACAGGCGAGTAGGCAGTGGCCCAGTCGCCATTGTCGCCTGGCGACTCGTTGTCGCCCACGTTGTTGGCATTGGCAAAGACCGAGAGGCGCGTGTGGTCGGAGTATGCCAGCGCGAAGAGGCGTGCCAGCCAGCGGTCGTGCGAGCCTCCACCGGCCTCCGCCGAGGCCACGTAGCCACGTGAGTACTCGCGCTTCAGGTTCACGTCCATGACATACTCCTTGCGGTCTTTCTCCTCCTCTGCCCAACGGCTGCGCTCACTCGAGCGGTGATACACCTTGAGGTCTTTCACGGTGTAGTACGGCAGATTGTCGAGCATCACCTTGTTGTTGCCCTTGAAGAAGTCGCTGCCGTTGAGCAACAGGCAGTCTACCTTCTTGCCATTGACAAAGATGTCGCCGTTGGACTTTATCTGTGCGCCTGGCAACTGCTTCACGAGGTCGTCGAGCATGGAGCCTTCGGGCAGGTTGAATGCACTCGCGTTGTACACCACCGTGTCGCCACGGTAGGCTATCTTCACCTTCGTGCCCACCACGGTCACGCCGCCGAGGTCCATGGTCTTGTATATGCCATCGTCGGTCTTGCGCTTCATCAGGCACATAGGCATCTCAAACTCGGTGTTGCGTCCTATGTGCCGCATTCTGAAGTTGACGTATGCAGGCTCGTAACCGTCGAGCGTGGCGCGTATGATGAGGTCGCGCTCGTATGCCTCCACGGTGAATCCGTAGCCAGAGCTCAGCTCCCACTTCCAGCAGGTGGTGGTGTCTACCACGGTGCTGTCGGCATTCATGAGCGTCATGTGCGCCTTGAGGGCAGCCTTGGTGAACGAGTCTGCCACCGTGCCGTGAATCATCACCTTGCGCCGTGAGCCCTTGTGGGTCGGCGACGATGGGGCATCCTGCGCCCAGACGGCAACTGCCGTCATGAGCACAGCGAGCAACGCTGTGATGCGATAGGACAATGTGATATGAGTCATAGAATAACAGGAATAGTATGGTATACGCCTTTCTGCCGTTGCCTACAAGCAGCGGCATCAGCAGAAAGGGCTCACGGTGGAGGCATGCCATTGCCCCGCACTACGGTATTGGCACGAATATGCGCCGGTACACGCAGCCATGTATATGAGCGGCAGCGACACATGAGTGGTGGCATGCCGCCAGCCTACTGCTTGATTTTGGGGTATTTGCGGAACCATCCGTCCCAACGCAGGCGCATCACCCCAAAGAAAGCCTCGCCGAAGATGCCGCCGTTCATTTTGCTAACACCCTCGCGGCGGTTGACAAACACCACAGGCACCTCCTTTATCTTGAAGCCTATCTTGTAGGCGGTGTACTTCATCTCTATCTGGAAAGCATAGCCCTTGAAGCGTATCTTGTCGAGCTGTATGGTCTCAAGCACGCGCCGCTTGTAGCACTTGAAGCCCGCAGTGGTGTCGTGCACGTTGAAACCCGTGACCAAGCGCACGTATTTCGATGCGAAATAGCTCATCAGCACACGCCCGATAGGCCAGTTCACGACGTTCACTCCACTCACGTATCTCGACCCGATAGCCACGTCTGCGCCCTCGTCATGGCACGCGGCATAGAGCCGTGGCAGGTCTGACGGCGCGTGACTGAAGTCGGCATCCATCTCGAAGATGTAGTCATAGCCATGGGCCAGTGCCCACTTGAACCCGGCGATGTATGCCGTGCCGAGTCCCAACTTGCCGCTGCGCTCTATAAGGAAGAGCCTGTCGGCGAACTCGTCGGCCATGAGCCGCTTCACGATGGCGGCGGTACCGTCGGGCGACCCGTCGTCGATGATAAGGATATGGAAGCACTTCTCAAGCGCGAACACGGCCCGCGTGATGTTCTCTATATTCTCTTTCTCGTTGTATGTGGGTATGATGACTATGCTGTCGCTGTTGCTCATATCGTGAAAAATTTACGTTGCGGACGCTTGGTCCAGGTGTTTTCTATAATGGTGAGTGTACGTAGGGCATGGCACTCACTGTGTTGTGTGCAAAAGTAATGTAAAAATACGACAGTATGAAATTATAGGTTTAATATTTATGTTTATTCAAACAAAATTTGTATTTCTTTTGCTTTGCGGCACGGCAATTGCTGACAGGACAGGGCGAAAACCGCATCATGCCACACTGAAGTTGTCCCTTTACTCACTAATAAAGCCCGCGATAAAGGACATTATTCAACAATTATTCACTAACTTTGCATAAGACAGGCGGCACCTCAGCAATCAAAGCCAGCTTTATTGCATTCGGTTTGCACTGTCTTTGCAATACTATATAGCAAGAACTCATCAACATCATGGATCTCGAATACGTAAAGAAACACTGTCTTGAGGGCGACGGACTGTCTGATACGCTCGGCATAGAATACCTGTCAACCCCCGAGAGCGACGTGTGCGTGGGGCGCATGCCTGTCGACAGCCGCAACTGCCAGCCCTACGGCTACCTCAGCGGCGGCGCGTCACTGGCCCTCGCAGAGAACGTGGCCGGCATAGGGTCGATGGCATTGTGCCCCGACAAGATGTGCCTGGGCATCAACGTAAGCGGCGACCACGTGAAGTCGGCACGCGTGGGCGACACCGTCACCGCCACGGCACGGATTCTGCACCGAGGACGCTCGCTCCATCTGTGGGGCGTGGAGGTGCGCAACGGCAAGGGCGAACTCGTATCGTCGGTGCAAGTAAAGAACTTCGTCATGGACAAGAAAGCATAAGATGAGCAGCTACGCACTATACCGCTTTCCGCACGAGGATACCGCCCACCGCATAGAACAGGTCAAGGGCGAGCCCGAGGAGTTGGCCGCCTGTGGCGAGATAGACGGTCAGCAGGGATTCGTAATGGCCCCTTTCGTGCCGTCGGCAGACCAGCCTGTCATCATCATCAGGCCCGACTCGATGTCGTGTTTCGACATCAGCCACACCCATACGCTCCATACCGCAAGCCACGCCCGCACCATCGATGAGACTGGTGAGCGGCAACGCTACGCCATAGACTTCCGCAACTTCCACTCACAGTTGTCGGACGGATGCTTCAGCAAGATAGTCATGGCGCGGTGCTCACACATGACGGCCGCCTCCGACATATCGCCCGAGCAGTTGTTCGCACGTGCATGCCAACTGTACCCACGCATGTTCGTGGCACTGGTGTCGGCACCACGCTGCGGCACATGGCTCATGGCCACGCCCGAGATACTGCTGCGCGGAGGCCATGACGAATGGCAGACCATGGCGTTGGCGGGCACAATGCGGCTGCATGGCTATGCACTCGACTTCGACACGCCCAACGGACGCACCACCGAAGCGGACATACTGTGGAGCATGAAGAACAGGTTTGAGCAGCGGTACGTGGCCGACTATATAGAGGAATGTATAGAACAGTTCACCCCCGACTTCACTTCCTGCGGCCCATACACCGTCCGTGCCGGCGACCTCGTACACCTGCGCACCGACTTCAGGTTCCGTATCGGCGGCGGCACACGCATCGGCGACATCATAAACTCGCTACACCCCACCCCTGCTGTATGCGGCATACCGAAGCGGCAGACACAGGAATTCATCATAGACAACGAGTCTGTGCCACGCCACTACTACTCTGGCTTCGCAGGACCGCTCAACATCGACGGGCAGACAAGCCTCTACGTGTCGCTCAGATGTATGCGCATAGACGGCCGCGACAGCTACCTATATGCTGGAGGCGGACTGCTTGCCGACAGCAACGAGGCCGACGAGTGGAGCGAGACCCAGGCAAAGATGGACACCATGCGCCAACTGCTCACGCACTGACCAGCAACCATTACACACACAGACAACACATTAGCACATGTACAGCAACAAGCACAACGTCAACATACTCACCGCACTGCTCACACACTACGGCGTAAGCCATGCCGTGGTGTGCCCCGGCAGCCGCAACGCTCCTATCGTACACAACCTCAACGAGTGCCCCTCCATAGCCTGTCACCCCGTAACCGATGAGCGCAGCGCGGCCTTCTATGCCCTCGGCATAGCCCTCGCCACCAAGTCGCCGGTAGTGGTGTGCGTCACGTCGGGCTCCGCCCTGCTCAATGCAGCCCCTGCCGTGGCAGAGGCTTTCTACCAGCACGTGCCGCTGATAGTGGTCAGTGCCGACCGCCCGCAGCAGTGGATTGGTCAGCTCGATGGCCAGACCATGACACAGCCCGGCGCACTCAGCGCGGTGGTGAGGCGCACGGTAGACATGCCTGAACCCACTACTGACGAGCAGCGGTGGTACTGCAACCGCCTCATCAACGAGGCTCTGTACCTCGCCACATGCAAGTCGGGAGCACCAGTACACATCAACATACAGCTCAGTGAGCCTCTGTTCGGGTTCGATACGGAGTCATTGCCCGATGAGCGGTACTTCCATAAGCCCACAGTACAGCCGCAAGAGCCAGTGCCGCCAACCCTCCCACAGGCGTTCTACGACGCTTGCAGTCCTATGATAGTGATAGGACAACTGCCCGAGGGCACCGTCACAGGCCCCACGCTGAGCCTGTTGCGTCGCCGCTACGCGCTGCTGTGCGAGCCTCTCTCCAACCCCTCCTACGACCCTGTACACATAGAGGAGGCCCTCACTGTCATCAACATGCTCAGCGATGAACCCGACTATAAGTCACGGTCGCGCCGCGACTTCATGCCCGACTACATTATATATATAGGCGACACACTGGTGAGCAAGTCGGCACGCAAGTTCCTGCGCGAGTCTGCCGCGCCCTCATGCATCCTCACGCCCGATGCCTTCGACATACACGACCCACTCATGTCGCTCACCGACATCGTGGAGTGTCCCTATGAGTCCATAGAGCCTCTGCTGCGAAAGCTCGCCGATGAAAACAGCGGTGCGCCGCGCGATGAGCACGACATAGCCCGAAGGCTGCTTGCCGAGAAATGGAATGTGCTGCTCGATGTATGCTACGAGAATGCCGAGGACTACGAACCACCGTTCTCACAGATGGCCGTGGCGAAGTATCTGGAGCAGCAACTCACCGACTTCGATACCGACGTGTGCGTACACTACGCCAACAGCAGTGCCGTGAGGCTGGCATGTACCTACGCCACTCACTACGTATGGTGCAACCGTGGCATCAATGGCATAGAGGGTTCGCTGTCCACTGCCGCCGGCTTCTCGCTCGCAACAGACGACATGGTGGTGTGCGTCATCGGCGACCTGAGCTTCTTCTACGACCAGAACGCGCTGTGGAACCAAAATCTCGGTGGCAACCTCAGGATAGTGTTGCTCAACAACGGCGGCGGCGGAATATTCCACCGACTCAATGGTTTAAGCGCGAGTCCGGCCGCCGACGGCCTTGTCAGTGCCAGCCACAGCACCACGGCACAGGGCATCTGCACCCAGAACGACGTGGGCTACATGTCGGCCCGCGACATGGAGAGCATGGAGACAGGCATCGTGACGCTCCTCACACGCCAGACACACCGCCCAATGCTGCTCGAGGTGTTCACCAATGCCGACACCGACGCCAAGGCTTTGGCCGAATACTTCAGCATAGTACGGCCACGGGAATGAGCCATAGCTCCGCACACTGTGAGCCATCTTCCAATGCGCGGCAGCCCATCCCCCTACGCGCGGCGGCCCATCATCCAATGCGCGGCGGCCCATCATCCAATGCGCGGCGGCCCATCATCCAATGCGCGGCGGCCCATCCCCCTACACGCGGCGGCCCATCATCCAATACATGATGAGCCGCCGCTTCACATATATATGCCCACATGACAGCGCAACACGCCCTATATGCGGGTTGCGGATAACAAGTTGTCAGCAATTCAATCCAAAAAATCAAAAATCAACGAATTTATTTCCGCGTTATATAATAATTGTTTACCTTTGCGGTGTTTGGCGATGACAGTGCGGCATACCGTCAAGCCGCCAAGCCTAAAGGCAAGCGGTGCCAGACAACAAGAGCCCCATTCGCCCCTACATATACCGACATTACACAACGACAAAACATCATATCATTATGCGATTAATTATTGAACCTACCTATGACCAACTGTCACGTTGGGCCGCAGAACACGTTATCGAGAAGATAAAGAGCTTCAACCCCACACCTGAACACAAATTCGTGCTCGGTCTTCCCACCGGCTCCTCGCCGATAGGGATGTACAGATACCTCTCAGAGGCATGCAAGCAGGGCCGCGTGTCGTTCCAAAACGTCATCACCTTCAACATGGACGAGTACGTGGGGCTGCCCGAAGAGCACCCCGAGAGCTACCACTCATTCATGCACAAGCACCTCTTCCAGTACATAGACTGCCCCAAAGAGAACATACATATCCTCAACGGCAACGCCAAAGACCTTGACGCAGAGTGCCGCCACTACGAGCAGATGATAGCCGATGCCGGCGGCATAGACCTCTTCATAGGAGGCATAGGCCCCGACGGACACATAGCCTTCAACGAGCCGGGCAGCTCGCTCAGCTCACGCACACGTGTCAAGACCCTCACCACCGACACCATAGTGGCCAACTCACGCTTCTTCGACAACGACGTAGCCAAGGTGCCTAAGCACGCCCTCACAGTAGGCGTGGGCACCGTGATGGCTGCCCGCGAGGTGATGATTATCGTCAACGGGCACAACAAGACGCGTGCGCTGCAAGCCGCCGTGGAGGGCCCTGTGACGCAGATGTGGACTATCAGCGCACTGCAACTGCACGAGCACGGCATCATAGTGTGCGACGAGGCCGCCACCGATGAGCTGCGCGTGGGTACATACAAGTACTTCATGGACATAGAGAAAGACAACCTCGACGTGCCTTCCGTATTCTTCGACGAGTAACATACACACATACCACAACCGAAGCCATGCTTCCCGACAGCGCGTCTGGAGGCACGGCTTTTTTCATTTCACGCACATGAACAATCTCAACATACCCCACATACATACAGACAAGCGCATAGCCGCCGACATACCGTCAGTCCTCGACAAGGCGGGAGCCAAATCTTGCCCCATAAGCTCCAACAACTGGAAGGAGAAGTACCCATACGCGCCGAAGGCCACATTCAGACTGGCATGCACCGACAACGCCCTGCTCATACACTACCACGTGGAGGAGGACACCGTAAGGGCCACTGCCGCCGACAACGGCAATGTGTGGGAGGACTCCTGCTGCGAGCTGTTCATCGCCCCCGATGCCGACAGCCCCTTCTACTACAACATAGAGTGCAACTGCGCTGGGCAGATGCTCATCGGGGCAGGGCCGGGACGCAGCGACAGGGAGCGTGCGCAAGGCCACATACTCGGCACCGTGGACAGATGGTCTACACTGGGCGAGGGGCCGTTCGATGAGAAACCTGCGCCTGAGGCGTGGGAGCTGTGCCTCTACATACCGTGCAGCGCACTCTTCAAGCACCACATCGCCACCCTCGCCGGCACCACCGTAGGGGCCAACGTGTACAAGTGCGGCGACAAGCTGAGCCGTCCACACTACCTGTCATGGAACCCTATAACCACCCCACGCCCCGACTTCCACCGTCCAGACGCGTTCGGACGCATGACATTCGACAAATAGCATCACCACAACCCACACTCACCCATGACCCACACCTACGACCCTTGCCAGACCGAAGTGATAGAGGCCGTCGGCGGACACCACCTCGTGCTCGCGCCGCCGGGCTGCGGCAAGACGCAGATACTCACCGAGCGCATACGCCACGCCCACGCCTCCGGCATAGACTACGGCGACATGCTGTGCCTGACATTCACCAACAGGGCGGCAAGGGGCATGAGTGAGCGCATGCAGCATGAACTCACCGACACTGACGCGTGTACGGTGTACGTGGGCAACGTACACCGCTTCTGCTCCAAGTTTCTGTTCGACAACGCCGTGATACCTGCCGGCACGTCCATCATCGATGATGCCGATGCCGTGAGCATACTGGCCAGTTACCTCAACGAGGACGAGATGTCGGTCATCGCCAACCGCTCACGCCACAGGGCATACGCCCAGGTGTTCCAGTTGGCGGCGCTCATGCACCAGATAGAGCACGGCCACCCCAAGGCCCTGCGGCTGCACCCCGACTGCCTGACATCCGATGACATAAGCGCCATAAGCACGCTGTGCCGCATGCAGGGCGTAGACTTCACGCCGCAGGCCATGTCCGACATATACCGCCACACAGCACAGTGGCGCGAGCTGTCGGGGCACGGCGACTGCGACTACGGCGAACGAACCATCATCAGCAAGACCCTCACCAAGATGAACCTCGCCTACGAGTATGCCAAATACAAGGCCGCCAACATGCTCATAGACTTCGAGGACTTGCTGCTCCTCACCTACGATGCCCTCGTGGCGGCGGACGGACGGCATGACGACAGCGGCAGTGGCGGCATACGGCGCTACAAGTGGATACAGGTAGACGAGGTGCAAGACCTCAACCCTCTGCAGCTCGCCATCGTGTCACTGCTCACCGCCGACGACTTCGACACGGTGATGTACCTCGGCGACGAGCAGCAGGCCATATTCTCGTTCATGGGGGCAAAGCTCGCCACCATAGCCATGCTCAAGGACCGCTGCCGCGGACACATACACCACCTGAGCGTGAACCACCGCTCAAGGCGCTACCTCCTCGACGTGTTCAACACCTATGCCGCCGACGTGCTGCGCATAGACCGCGAGCTGCTTCCCGTAGCCGACAACGACGAGCAGGGCCGCCCCTCCGACCTCGCCGTGCTGGCGAGCGACGACTACGACTCCGAGATAGCCGACACCGCCGCCCTCACCAAACGGCTGACCGCTGCCGACGACCATTCACGCACGGCCATCGTGGTGGCCTCCAACGCCGATGCCGATGCCATAAGCAGCACGTTCGGCGATGAGCACATAGCCCACTTCAAGGTGTCGGGCGACGACATCTTCGAGACTTCCACCATGAAGATGCTGCTCGCCCATGCCAACGTGCTGACGCGCGAGACCGACTTCCTGGCGTGGTCGCGGCTGCTGTGCGGCATGGGCGTGTTTCAGACGGCATACGCCGCACGCAACTTCGTGCGCTCATCGCTCAACCATGCCATCATGCCCACTGACTACCTGCGCGGCGACGGGCGTACATATACGCGCCGCTTCGTGTCGGCATACGAGGACGGCGACATCGTGGTGTTCGACACGGAGACCACAGGCCTCAACGTGTTCGAGGACGACATAGTGCAGATAGCGGCCGTGAGGATGCGTGGGGGCAAGCCCGTGCCTGGCTCGGAGCTGTCGCTGTACATAGCCACGGAGCGGCACATACCCAAGAAGCTGGGCGACATCACCAACCCCATAATAGAGGAGATGGGCCGCCACGAGCTACTCAGCCACGCCACGGCGCTGCGGCAGTTTCTCGAATACGTGGGCGACGCACCGCTGCTGGGCCACAACGCCGACTTCGACTACAACATACTGGCCAACAACCTGCGCCGCTACTGCGGCATAACCGACATAGGGAGCGTGTGCCCCGTGTACTTCGACTCGCTGCGGCTCATACGTCTGCTTGAGCCGCACTTCAAGGTGTACAAGCTGAAAGCCCTGCTCGAGCAGCTCGGTCTGCAAGGCAAGAACTCGCACTTGGCCGACGAGGATGTCAACGCCACGTGCAGTCTGGTGGCCTACTGCTACTCCAAGGCATCGGCGTGCATGCCGGCACAGGAGGCATTCCTCGCCCGTGAGCGGGTGAAGTCGTGCGCCAACATACTGCGTGCCTACTACGGCGGCATATACGCCGAGGCACGCCAACGGCTGTACACGCGCACCGCCACGCCGCACGACGGCTCACTCGGCCCTCTCGCCGATGAGCTGAAGCGCGTCTACGACCAGCTCCTCGCCGACGGCAAGGCATCGGAGCTGCCCACCATAGGGCGCGTGCTCGACTACATAGCGCACGATGTGGTAGACAACGATGCCGAGCCTTCGCTCATAGAGCAGCTCAACGCGCACATCATGGTGCTCAACACCATGAAGGAAGCCGACCTCTGCGGCAGCTCATGCCTGTCGGAGCGCGTGTTCGTCACCACCGTACACAAGGCCAAGGGCCTGGAGTTTGACAACGTGATAGTGTTCGACGCCGTGGACGGGCGGTGGCCCAACTACTACTCACAGGGCAACCAGGCACAACTCGACGAGGACGCACGCAAGTTCTACGTGGCCATGACGCGTGCCGAGCGGCGGCTCGTCATAGCCTACGCCAAAGGGCGGCGGTCGCCCTACTCGGGCACGCTGCGCAGCCAGAGCATCACGCGCTTCATGATGCCGCTGCTCCCATTCTTCAGCACCATGCCATGAGCTTGTGGCACGCGGATGCGTCATGCCGTGTGCCACAAGTACTTAAAAAACTTAAATCAACACCTGCATATATGGCTATATGAGGATAAATGACTAATTTTGTGGACTTATTTCAGGTTTTTAATCATTTTCTCATAAGCAAACAACATTATCTTCAAGACAGTCATGCGTCCCACATTGCGGACTGATGACACGGCAAAATTATGAAAAAAATATTTCTCTTGATGTCGCTGCTTATGCTCGCGACAGTGTCTTTCGCCATCCCAGCACGCCCGGGTATATGGAAAAGCATCACCCTCTCCAACGGCAAGGTGGTGCGCGTGCAGCTCATGGGCGACGAGTTCAACAAGTTCTACAAGTCCGACGACGGCCAGCTATACGTACCAAGCGGCAACACCTACGAGCAGATATCGGCCGAGGCACTGAGCCTCAAGGCCACGGCCAAGCGGCAAGCCATGAACGAGATGCACGCCAAGCGGCGCAGCCGGCTGGCACGGAGCGGCAAGAGCGGGTACTTCGGCAACAAGAGGTGCCTCATCATACTCGTGCAGTTCCAGGACAAGAAGTTCGCCGACACCCACACCAAGGAGTTCTACCAGCGGCTCGCCAATGAGGAGAACTTCAGCCTGGAGGGCGCGAGGGGCAGCGTGCGCGACTACTTCAAGGCGCAGAGCGGTGGGCAGCTCAACATCGACTTCGACATAGCCGGCCCCTACACCCTGCCCGAGAACTATGCCTACTACGGCGGCAACGGCGCGTCGGGCAACGACACGCACGCCGGCACCATGGTGGCCACGGCATGCAAGATGGCCGATGCCGACGTCAACTTCGCCAACTACTCATGGAACAACGACGGCACCGTAGACCAGATATACGTGCTGTACGCCGGCTACGGCGAGGCCACGAGCCACGACAGCCAGACCGTATGGCCGCACATGTACTACCTGTCGGCATCCGACTACGGCCGCACGCTGCAGCTCGACGGTGTCACCGTCAACACATACGCGTGCGGCTGCGAGATAGACGAGATAAACCAGACCAGCTCACCGCACGTAGCCGGCATAGGCACTATATGCCATGAGTTCTCGCACTGCCTCGGATTCCCCGACTTCTACGACACCGTGGGCCGCAACTTCGGCATGGGCAACTGGGACATACTGTCGTCGGGCAGCTACAACGGCGATACCTTCCGCCCGGCAGGATACACCAGCTACGAGAAGTGGATAGCAGGATGGCTCGACCCCATAGAGCTCAACGACGAGGACGAGAGCATACGCGGCATGAAGGCACTGGCCGACGGCGGCGATGCCTACATCATATACAACAACGGCAACCTCAACGAGTTCTACATGGTGGAGAACCGACAGAACACCGGGTGGGACTCTGACCTGCCGGGACGCGGGCTCATCGTCACGCACGTAGACTACGACAGGACGGCATGGTCGTACAACCGCGTCAACACCGTGAGCGGCAACCAGCGCATGACCATATTCCATGCCGACAACATGGCTGGCACGTCCACAGCCAACCAGGCCGGCGACGCTTACCCCTACGACGGCAACGACGAGCTCACCAACTCGTCAGTGCCAGCCGCCACGCTCCACACCGCCAACGAGGACGGCACCTACTACATGAACAAGGGCATCACAGGCATCACGCAGGCTGCCGATGGCACCATCAGTTTCGACTTCCATGCCGACACGAAGGGGCAGAACAAGCCCGACGACGTGGTGAAGGACGTGGTGCGCTTCAGCGAGGCATTCAAGGCAAGCCGTGGCACTGGCGGCAACGACAATACGTGGGGCGGCATGAGCGGACAGGGCACCTTCGCCTCCGACAACAGCGGATGGACATCTGACGTGACGCACGGCGGCAACCAGTGCGCACTCTTCGGCAACCGCCTGAAGGCCGGTGAGGTGACGTCGCCCGAGTTCACGCTCACAGGTGCCGATGCCACCATCGACATAGCCATGGCCCCATGGGCCGAGAGCTCCGACCGGGTGAGCATATACCTCAACGACCAGTTGCTGCGCACCGTCACCCTGCCGGCAGCACAGTGGACCACCGTGTCCATCGGCACCAAGGCCACAGGGGCATGCCGCATACGCCTCGTGCCCACAGGACGGCTCTGGGTAAACAGCCTCACCGTCACCGAGCACGTGAGCACGAGCGGCATAGCAGGAGTCACCACCGATGCCACCACGAAGCGCGTAAGCCGCATATACTCACTCGACGGCACGTACGTGGGACGCGACTTCAGTTCGCTGCGCCCGGGCGTGTACATCGTAAACGGCAAGAAAATAGTGAAGTAAGCACATGCGTACAAGGATAACACGACTCTTCGGCATAGAGCATCCCATCGTACAGGGAGGCATGGTGTGGTGCAGCGGATGGCGGCTGGCATCGGCGGTGAGCGAGGCCGGCGGCCTCGGACTGCTCGGGGCAGGCTCCATGCACCCCGACACCCTCATAGAGCACATACACGCCATGCACCGCGCCACGCGCAAGCCGTGGGGCATCAACGTGCCGCTGATGTACCCCGAGATAGACCGCCTCATGCGCATCATCACAGACGAGGGCGTGAAGGTGGTGTTCACGTCGGCAGGAAGCCCCAAGAAATACACGCCCATGCTCCACGAGGCCGGCATCAAGGTGGCGCACGTGGTGCCGAGCACCAGGCTCGCGCTGAAGTGCCAGGAGGCCGGTGTGGATGCCGTAGTGGCCGAGGGCTTCGAGGCAGGAGGGCACAACGGGCGTGAGGAGACCACCACCCTGTCGCTCATCCCTGCCGTGTGCGATGCCGTGAGCATACCTGTGATAGCCGCAGGAGGCATAGCCACGGGCCGCCAGATGCTCGCCGCCATGGCCCTCGGGGCTGAGGGCGTGCAGATAGGCACCGCCTTCGCCCTGTGCGAGGAGAGTTCGGCCAGCGAGGCTTTCAAACAGCGGTGCATAGAGAGCGGCGAGGGCGACACCATGCTGTGCCTGAAGGCTCTCGCTCCCACGCGCCTTGTGCGCAACGCTCTCTACGAGCGCATAGCCGAGGCCGAGCAGCAGGGCCAAGCCACCAAGGAGCAACTCAAGGCCATTCTCGGCACAGCTGCCTCAAAGCGCGGCATATTCGAGGGCGACGTGGAGAACGGCGAGTTGGAGATAGGACAGTCGGCAGCCTACATACACAGTGTAGTGTCGGCCAAGGAGGTATTGAGCGGCATCATCAGCGAGTGCGAGTCACGTCGCAGGGAGATTTGCGCCACGGCATCCTCCACACCGTGTTGAGACATCCCCCACACCACGCTGAGGCTTCCCCCACACCATGCTGAGGCATCCCCATACCACGCTGACTCATAAATCACACCGTGTTGACTCATAAATTACACCGTATTGAGGAATCCTCTAAACCATGTTTGATTTGCAAATCAAACCATGCTGAGCCACTCTCCGATTCGTGCTGACTCATAAGCCAAATCATATTGACTTGCAAAACGGCCCGTTTCGCCTTGCGTTTCGGCCCATTCCATCGTCTAAAACGGCCCATTTCGCGCTGCGAAATGGGCCGTTTTGCAACTCACTGTATATCAGCCACTTTCCATACACGTTTCATTTTACATAATAATCAATGGCAAGCGCATCAGTAAATGAGTTTTTCCTGCATGGGGAATACGCTTATTACAGCATTATAAATAGATGTTGCGTGGAAAAGGCAACACCTACTTACATAGCACACAGCACTTGTCGTGGTTTTCCATACCGATTATTTGGCGTATTTAATTAAATTGATTATTTTTGCCGTAGCATCCAGAAGAAAGTAAATAAGTATGAAAACGACGAAAGAATACATCTCCATTATAGCGTCCCATGCTGAAGAGCTAAAATCCTCATTCGGCATAAAATCACTGCGCATTTTTGGCTCTGTATCACGCAACGAGCAAAAAGAAGGCAGTGACATTGACGTTTGTGTAGATATGGAACCTAAGGCGTTTTTAGTAGTACGTTTAAAGAGTTTCCTTGAAAACGTGCTTCAATGCTCTGTTGATATCGTGCGACTGCACAAACATATAAACCCTTACCTACTTAAAGAAATAAATAAAGATGGAATATATGTTATCCGATAGGGCATCAGGACTTTTGATACAAATCCGCGATGCCATACTCAATTGAAAGACATAATCTCTACAACAAACAATACGCGCTATGAAATATCTCGACCCCAAAGCCGACCTTACGTTCAAAAAGATATTCGGCGAGCATAAAGACCTGCTCATAAGTCTGCTCAACGCACTGCTGCCATTGCAGGAGGATGAGCAGATAGAGAGCGCGGAGTATCTCTCCCCAGAGCTTGTGCCCGACAACTATGTGGGCAAGAACAGCATAGTGGACGTGCGGTGCCGCGATGAGAAGGGACGGCAGTTCATCGTGGAGATGCAGATGCTGTGGACAGAGGCATTCAAGCAGCGCGTGCTGTTCAACGCCTCCAAGGCATTCGTGCGGCAGCTCGACAAGAAGCGCAAGTACGAGCTGTTGCAACCAGTGTACTCGCTGAACCTTGTCAACGAGGTGTTCATGAATGACTACCCAGATGAGTTCATTCACAACTTCAACATTGTACTCGACCTGCACTGCGATGAGGTGATAGACGGTATGCACTTCTCGTTCGTTGAGCTGGCCAAGTTTCAGCCCGCTTGCGCGAGTGAGGAGTAGATGGCCGTGCTCTGGCTCAA
>JALFIM010000116.1 GCA_022775985.1 Prevotella sp. | reverse complement strand
TACTTATATAAAAAAGAAAAAGTCCACTCCGCACAGGCATTCAGTGCCAAAGGCGGAGTGGACTTCTTCTTTTCGTTATGTCATGTCACGGCCCGATTACTTCTTGGTGGTCTTTCTCGTGACAGTCTTTTTGGCTGTGGTTTTCTTTGCCGTGGTCTTTTTCGTGGCGGTAGACTTGGCCGTCGATACCGTCTGCACGGGCTTGTAGTACTTCAGGGCCTCGGGCATCTCGGCCTTGATGGCTGCTATACGCTTGGCATCGGAGGGGTGGTCGCTGAACATGTCAGACTGGTTGCTGCTGCCTTGTGACATGCGCTGCCAGAACGACACTGCCACGTTGGGGTCGTAGCCGGCCATGGCGGCGAAGATGAGGCCCATCCTGTCGGCCTCGGTCTCGTTGTCGCGGGAGTACTTGAGACTCCTGAACTGGAGACCTTTCTGCGCTATAATCTGTGCGAGCTGCGTGGTGGTGCTGCCCACACCGGCTGCTGAGAGCACGCTTCCGAGTATCTGCGTGCCGTACTGGTTCTTTATCTGTTTGCTCATCTGCTCTGCCGAGTGCTTGGCCACGGCATGTGCTATCTCGTGTCCCAGTACTATGGCGAGTGAAGGCTCGTCCTTGGTGTATGGCAGCAGACCCTCATATACCACGATTTTGCCGCCAGGCATGCAGAAGGCATTGGCCTCGTTGTTCTTCACGAGGTTGAACTCCCAGCTGAAGTTCTGCACTTCTGCGGCCATGCCGTTGTTGGTCAGATAGGTCTGCACGGCACTGGCCAGACGCTGTCCTACACGTTTCACCATGGCAGTGTTGGTGGCATCGGACGAGAGAGTGGCCGACTGCATGAATGACGTGTACTCCTTGTTGCTCAGGCTGAGCACCTGCTCGTCGGTCACGAGCAAGTTCTGCTTGCGTCCTGTGATAGGTACGGTGCGTGTCGTTCCGCATGAAACGAGGATGGCGGTCACTACCGTCATCAACAAAAACTTGATACTTCTCATGATTTATTGTATTTAACAAACATATATATACATGTGTTTGGGGAGTGTCGTGGCTGCCGCCGCGCCGCACAGTCCGTTTGCATGCGTGCGCCACGGTAGGCCCTTCCGGCTGCAAAGTTACGTAATTAGTGGCATAAATCGCCATTCGTGGCGGCACTTTTTGCGTGCGCGTTCGGGCCGTTTGGCGTTTTTTTATTAACTTTGACACCATGTTTCAGTCCACTGCCGTGGCGTGCCGTTGATACACGTGCAGCCGTGGGCATCAATACAGTAATATAAATGTCAGAACTTCCTACACTCATCAACGACCTTGCCCTGATACTTATAGTGGCGGGCATCGTGACACTCGTATTCAAGAAGCTGCGCCAGCCGCTTGTGCTCGGCTACGTGGTGGCGGGCTTCCTCGTCTCACCGCACATGCCTTACACCATGTCCGTGATAGACAGTGCCAACATAAAGGCGTGGGCCGACATAGGAGTGATGTTCCTGCTGTTCTCGCTCGGACTCGACTTCTCGTTCAAGAGGATAGTGAAGATGGGTGTGTCGCCCGTCATATCGGCCTGTACCATCATCTTCGGCATGATGATGCTGGGCATCGTGGTGGGCCATGGCTTCGGGTGGGAGCGCATGGACTGCATATTTCTCGGGGGCATGCTCGCCATGAGTTCCACCACTATCATATACAAGGCCCTCGACGACATGGGTCTGCGTCAGCAGAAGTTCGCCGGCATGGTGATGAGTGTGCTCATCCTGGAGGACATACTCGCCATTGTCATGATGGTCATGCTGTCGGCCATAGCAGTCGGGAGCAGCCCCGACGGCGGCCAGATGGTGGGCAGCATACTGAAGATAGTGTTCTTCCTCGTGCTGTGGTTCGTGGTGGGCATATTCCTCGTGCCGTGGTTTCTGCGCTCCGTGCGCAAGCTCATCAACAGCGAGACGCTGCTCATCGTGGCCCTCGGGCTGTGCTGCTTCATGGCAGTGCTCTCCACGAAGGTGGGCTTCAGCAGTGCCTTCGGGGCCTTTGTCATGGGTTCCATACTCGCCGAGACCATTGAGGCGGAGCGCATAGCCAAGCTCGTGGAGCCTGTGAAAAACCTCTTCGGGGCCATATTCTTCGTATCGGTGGGCATGCTCGTCGACCCGAATGTCATCGTGAGCTACGCCGTGCCTATCGTGGCGCTCGTCATCACCATACTCATTGGCCAGGCAGTGTTCGGCACTGTGGCCTTCATGCTGGGCGGACAGTCGCTGAAGTCGGCCATGCGCTGCGGATTCTCCATGGCCCAGATAGGCGAGTTCTCGTTCATCATAGCCTCGCTCGGACTGTCGCTCGGAGTCATAGGCAAGTTTCTCTATCCCGTGGTAGTGGCCGTGTCGGTCATTACCACGTTTCTCACGCCTTACATGATACGCCTGTCGGTGCCGTGCTATGGGCTGCTTGAGCGGCGGTTGCCTAAGCGCTGGGTGCGTGCCATGAACAATACGGCCCTGAGCCATCCCTCGTCGGGGCACTCCAACAAGTGGAAGAGCCTGCTGTGGCAGATGACACGCATCACCGTGGTGTACTCCATCCTCGCGTCGGCGGCCATCACCCTGATGCTCATGTTCTTCCTTCCGTTCATCCGCCACGTCATGCCCGGCATGCACTGGTGGGCCAACGGCATCTGCGGCGTGCTCACGGTGCTCGTCATCTCGCCCTTCCTCCGCGCCATGGTCATGAAGAAGAACCACAGCGAGGAGTTCCGTGCGTTGTGGAGCGAGAGCCGCCTCAACCGTCTGCCGCTGCTCGTCACCATACTCGTGCGGGTGCTGGTGGCAGTGGCATTCATATTCTATGTGTGCAATTACCTGTCGCGCTTCACCAATGCCCTTATGATAAGCATAGCCGCTGCGGTGGTGCTCATCATGGTGCTCTCGCGCCGTCTGAAGCGCAGCAGCATACTCATGGAGCGCATGTTCGTCCTCAACCTGCGGTCGCGCGACATAGAGGCGCAGGTGCTCGGCCGCAAGAAGCCGCTGTATGAGGGGCATCTGCTCGACCGCAACATACACATCGGCGAGTTTGACGTGCCAGAGGACACCGCCTGGGCCGGCCGCTCGCTGTGCGCATTGCAGCTCCGCAACACCTTCGGGGTGATGGTGAGCAGCATACTCCGTGGCCATCAGCGCATCAACATCCCCAATGGCGACAACGTCGTCTACCCCGGCGACCGCATACAGGTCATCGGCAATGACGACCAGCTCGCCGTGTTTGGCAAGGCCGTGAGCGGCGATGTGGTGGAGCCCGACCCCGAGATAGAGAAGCGTGAGATGCGTCTGCGCCAGATGGTCATAGACGGACGCAGCCAGTTTGTGGGCAAGACTCTGCGCGAGAGCGGCATACGCGATGAGTACAACTGCATGGTGGTGGGCCTGGAGGAGGGCAAGGAGAACCTCTCGGTCATCGACCCGTCGCGCCGTTTCGTCAAGGGCGACATCATCTGGGTGGTGGGTGAGGAGGATGCCCTGCGCCGCCTTATAGGCGACTGACCGCCATCGGTGCATGACTTTCATGCCGTGCCTTATGCTGCTTGCGCCCACTGCCGGCAGCCATATTGTCACTATAAATTGAAGGCATCAGGCTCGTCAGCGTGTATGCCATATCTGATGACATTGCAAAACGGCCCATTTCGCGTTGCGATTCGGCCCATTTCGCGTTGCGATTCGGCCCATTTTACAGCCTAAAACGGCCCATTTCGCAGTGCGAAATGGGCCGTTTTGCATCGTGCTGATTGTCAGATGGTTATGCGCTGTGGATTCTTGCTTGTCCTGTTTGCCGTCATAGTGGCGCTGCACTGTGGTTTCAGCATGCGGCTGTATGGCTTGCTGTGGGGCATAGTATGGTGTCGGCACGTATGCAGGAGCATGCGTGCGGTGGCTCTTGAAGGTGGAAGTGGAGGATGTGCGTGGGCTTAGCGGTGGTGTAGTGATGCTGTGTAGTGACGTGTATTAAAAAATTTGAGGGCTGCCAATCGACAGCCCTCAACCAACACAAAAACTAAACTAGACTTAACTAAATATAACCTATGACTTTCACAAGCCATATGTTTGTCAGTACAAATGTAGTAATTCTTTTTCTAAAAACAAGCGTTTTGGCATTTTTTTAAGCTATTATTACATTATTTTTATCATTCAGTAGTGTTTTCGGGTCATTTATACCGTGTTTTATATACTTTATGTTACCGATTTGTGTCGGGCCGATGCTGAGTGTGACGTGGTGTGAGGCAAATGCGTGGCGTGGATGAAAGACATGATGTTTTGTTCGGTTTTGTCGGATAAAAAACGTACTTTTGCATTGCGAAACACAGCATCTCATGAGCAGACTAATGAGCAGAAACACCATAACCGTGGCCTCGGCACTGGCCGTTACGGGCCTGTTGCTGTTGGCAAGCCTATATATTGGCGATGCCGACATGTCGGCATCCGATGTCACGTCGGTGCTGACGGGCGAGTGCAGCCGCCCCAGTTGGCGGTTCATCGTGCTGGAGTCGCGTCTGCCGCAGGCCGTCACGGCGGGACTGTGCGGAGCCGCGCTTGCCGTCAGCGGACTGCTTTTGCAGAACGTCTTTCACAATCCGCTCGCCGACCCTTCGGTGTTCGGCATAAGCAGCGGGGCCGCCCTCGGCGCGGCTGTGGTCATGCTGCTCATGCAGGGCAGCATGGCTACGCTTGGAGTGGCGGGTCTCGGGGCAGTGGTGTGCGCCGCCTTTGCCGGCGCCATGGCCGTCACCTTATTTATATATATGCTGTCGCGCGTGGTGTCGGGCAACGTGCTGCTGCTCGTCGTGGGACTGATGACGGGCTATGCGGCATCGGCCGTCATCACGGTACTCGACTATTTCGCCACCGAGGACGGCATACGCGCCTACGTCATGTGGGGAATGGGCAGCTTCGGCGGCGTGGCCCTTGACGAGCTGTGGCTCATGGCCCTGCCCGTGGCGGTGGGGTTGGCCGTGGCGGTGCTCATGGTGAAGCAGCTCAACGTGCTCATGCTCGGCGACAACTACGCCGCCGCGCTCGGCATCAACGTGCGTGCCGTGCGCAACAGGGCCCTTGTGGTGGCGGGATTCATGACGGCCGTCACCACGGCTTTCTGCGGACCGGTGGCCTTTCTGGGCCTTGCGGTGCCGCACGTGGCCCGTCTGCTGCTGCATACCGATGACTACCGCGTGCTCGTGCCGTCGGTGATGATTATCGGGGCGGCCACAGCCATGGCGTGCAATATGGCCTGTTCGCTGCCGGGTACAGGCTCGTTGCTGCCCGTCAATGCCATCACGCCGCTCGTGGGGGCACCAGTGGTCATCTTCATAGTATTGCGGCGCGGACATGGCGGCGGCTCTTATCACGACTGACAACATCTATAAAACATCCTGTATATGAACGAAACACAACGCATAATGTGGCTCAGGCAGCAACTGCATGAGCACAACTACAAATACTACGTGCTCAATCAGCCCGACATCAGCGACTTCGACTTCGACCAGATGATGCATGAGCTGCAGACTCTTGAGGCCGCGCACCCCGAGCTTGCTGACCCCAACTCGCCTACACAGCGCGTGGGCAGTGACCTCAACGAGAATTTCCAGCAGGTAGAGCACAAGTATCCCATGCTCTCGCTGGCCAATACTTACAACCAGCAGGACGTGCGTGAGTGGTACGACAGCGTGAGGCGCGGACTCGGCGGCGACGACTTCGAGGTGTGCTGTGAGCTGAAGTACGACGGACTGTCCATATCCCTGACCTACGTAGATGGACGTCTGGTGCGTGGAGTGACGCGTGGCGACGGCGTACATGGCGACGACGTGACGCAGAACGTGAAGACCATACGCTGCATTCCGCTCGTGTTGCCTGGCACGGGCTATCCGCATGAGTTTGAGATTAGGGGTGAGATACTCATGCCATGGAAGGTGTTTGAACGGCTCAACGCCGAGCGCGAGGCCGCCGAGGAGCCTCTCTTCGCCAATCCTCGCAATGCTGCCAGCGGCACACTCAAGAGCCAGAACTCGCGGCTTGTGGCCAGTAGGCAGCTCGACAGTTACCTGTACTATCTGCTTGGCGACCAGTTGCCGTCTGACGGACACTATGAGAACCTGATGACGGCGGCCAGTTGGGGATTCAAAATAAGCCAGGGCATGCGCAAGGTGCGCACCCTCGATGAGATATATGAGTACATAGACTACTGGGACACGGAGCGCAAGGCCCTGCCCGTGGCCACCGATGGCATCGTGCTCAAGGTCAACTCGCTGCGGCAGCAGCGTCAGCTCGGCTACACGGCCAAGAGCCCCCGTTGGGCCATAGCATACAAGTTCAAGGCCGAGCAGGCCCTCACACGGCTGCGTGAGGTGACGTATCAGGTGGGCAGGACGGGCGCGGTGACTCCCGTTGCCAACATGGATGCGGTGCAGTTGGCGGGCACTACCGTCCGCCGCGCTACTCTCAACAACGAGGACTTCATCCGAAATCTCGACCTGCACATAGGCGACTGGGTGTATGTGGAGAAGGGAGGGGAGATTATCCCTAAGATAGTGGGCGTGGAGAAGAGCCGCCGCGAGCCGGGGGCGCAGCCCGTGGTCTTTGCCACTCACTGCCCCGAGTGCGGCACGGAGCTGGTGCGTTACGAGGGCGAGGCGGCTCACTACTGCCCCAACGATGCCGCCTGTCCTCCGCAAATCAAGGGACGCATAGAGCACTTCATAGCACGCAGGGCCATGAATATAGACTCTCTTGGCCCCGAGACCGTGGACGAGTACTTCAGACGCGGGCTCATACACAACATCGCTGACCTGTATGACATACGCGTAGAGGACATCAGTGCCGGCGGAAACAAGAAGCGGTCGGCCGTGAAGATAGTCAAGGCCATAGCCGACTCGCGCCAAGTGCCGTTTGAGAGGGTGGTGTTTGCCCTTGGCATACGGTTCGTTGGTGAGACCTCGGCAAGGCTCATCGCACGCCATTTCGGCAATATCGACGCGCTCATGGGAGCTTCGCTTCAGGAACTTCTCGACGTGGATGGAGTGGGAGAGGTCATCGCCCGTAGCGTGATGTCGTACTTCCATAACGATGTCAACCGCTCCATCGTGGAGCGTCTGCGCGGATATGGTCTGCAGATGTCGGTCGTGAAGAGCGGTGATGGCGGTTCATCTGACCTGCTGTCTGGCAAGAGCATCGTCATAAGCGGTGTATTCCAGCACCACAGCCGTGATGAGTATAAGGCTCTGATAGAGCGCAATGGCGGCAAGAACGTAAGCTCCATAAGCGGTAAGACATCGTTTGTGCTTGCCGGTGAGAGCATGGGCCCGTCTAAATTGCAGAAGGCTGAGAAGTTGGGAGTGCCTCTTGTGGACGAGGATACGTTCCGTAAGATGATAGGAGAGACCGAATGACGCACGGCCGTACGGCCTCCGCCATGTCGCATCGCTGCATGTGCAGACAGCTCGTATGGCCTCCGTCATGGCGCGTCTCGGTAGATGTTGACAGTTCGTATGGCTGCCGTCATGGCGCGTTGCGGCAGATGTTGACAGCCTATACGGCCTCCGCCATGGCGCATCGCTGCGTGTGCTGGTAGTCTGTATGGCATCAGCGGCTGTCAAAAGTGTAAGTAAAAACAATGATATATGAACATAATAGTAGATGAGGAGATAAAGAGTGTGTGCCCGGAATTTGTTGGGGCATGCGTTGAGGCAGACGTGGTGAACTCGGAAAGCAGTGATGACCTGTGGGCGATGATAGCCCAGACGGCCGACCACTACCGCCAGACTGTCACCACACAGACGCTGAAGGACATCAGCGCCATAGCCGCCACGCGGCGCATATACAAGGCTTGCGGCAAGGATCCGTCGCGCTACCGTCCTTCGTCAGAGGCTCTTATACGGCGCATGTTGCAGGGTAAGGAACTCTATCATATAGACACTCTCGTGGACTTGATAAACCTTGCGAGCATCACTTACGGTTATAGCATCGGCGGTTTTGACGCAGACAAGCTGGTCGGTGATACTCTTACGCTCGGCATTGGACGCGAGGGTGAGCCGTATGAGGGCATCGGCCGTGGACAACTCAATATTGCAGGGCTGCCGGTCTACCGCGATGCTGTCGGCGGTGTGGGCACTCCTACGAGCGACAACGAGCGTACCAAGATGGAACTTGGTACCAGACGGCTCGTGGCTTTGGTCAATGGCTACGACGGCAATGAGCATGACGTGGAGGCCACGGCGCAACTCATAGTGAGTCTTGTGGGCCGTATGTGCGAGGGAAAGAACGCGCACTACTTCATATACAAGTAACATCATACTCATGCACAAGTAGCTTCATACTCATGCACAAGTAACATCTTGTTCGTGTACAGGCAGTTTCATGCTCATAAATAAGTAACTTCACGCTCATGAACAAGTAACTTCACGCTCATGCTTATGTAGCATAGCGTTCATATTCAAGTAGCATCATGCGCTGCATGTGGCTGCATGTGCATGCATAAAGACAACAATACATACTATATAACAATGGCAAAAGTAATTATCAAGACCAGCGAAGGCGACATAACGGTGCGTCTATACGACGAGACTCCGCGCCATCGCGACAATTTCATCAAGCTCGCCAAGGAGGGATTCTATGACGGAACGCTCTTCCATCGGGTGATAAAGGACTTCATGATACAGGGCGGCGACCCGGAAAGCAAGGCCGCTCCCAAGGGCAAGATGCTCGGTGCTGGCGGCACGGGCTATACCATCCCTGCTGAGTTGCAGTATCCGCAGCTCTTCCATAAGCGCGGTGCTCTCAGCGCGGCACGCCTCGGTGATGAGGTGAACCCGGCACGTGAGAGCAGCGGTTGCCAGTTCTACATAGTGTGGGGAAAGCAGTATAAGTCTGCCGAACTGAAGCAGATGGAGCGGCAGATGGCCATGCAGCGCGAGCAGGAAGTGTTCAACTCGCTGGTGAAGGAGCATCATGACGAGATAATGACGCTGCGACGCAACCGCGACAGGGCATCGTTGCAGACGCTGCAGGACAAACTCGTGGATGAGACTAAGGCCGTATGCGCCAAGGAGGGCCGCCCGACATTCACGCCAGAGCAGGTGGAAGCCTACACCACGGTGGGCGGAACGCCGTTCCTCGACAACCAGTACACCGTGTTCGGTGAGGTGGAGCAGGGCCTTGACGTGGTGGAACGCATACAGGGTTGTGCCACGTCAAGGGCCGACCGCCCTGTCGATGACATCGTTATGACGATGGAAGTGGTGGACTGATACGGTGCGCAAAGCACACGTTTCGGCACGATATAGTAAGAATATGTAAGTCGCAGGGGCAAAAAAGCGGATTTCCTTTTGCCCTTTGTCTTGTTTGCTGTAACTTTGCACCACTCAAAAAGCTATGAGCAGAATATGAAAATAGTTATAGGAATAGATGTCGGCATAAGCACGACAAAGATTGTAGGCATAGTAGACCATGGCCAGGTGCTCTCTCCGATACGCATCAAGGCCACCGACCCTGTGACATCGTTGTATGGCGCTTTCGGCAAGTTTCTGTACGAAAACAAGATACAGCTTCAGGACATAGAGCGCGTGATGCTCACTGGCGTTGGCAGTGCCTACATCAATGAGCCTATATACGGGCTGCCCACGGAGAAGGCGGAGGAGTTTCTTGCCGATGGTCTCGGGGCGCGTTATGAGACGAAAATCGACCGCATGATAGTGGTAAGCATGGGCACCGGCACCTCAATAGTGAAGTGCGACGGCGATGACATAAAGCACATCGGCGGCATCGGCATCGGCGGCGGGACTCTGCAAGGGCTGTCGCGGCTTCTGCTGAAGACCGATGACATAAAGCAGGTGGCCAACCTCGCTACCGAAGGCGACGTGTCGCACATCAACGTGCTCATCAAGGACATAAGCGCCAATCCGCTGCCCGGGCTCCCGATGGATGCCATAGCGTCGCTCTGCGGCAATGCCAAGAGCAATGCCTCGCGTGAGGACATAGCCATCGGCCTGATATGGATGGTGCTTCAGTCTATATGCAGTGCGTCGATACTCTCGTCGATAGGCTCCGGCATATCCGACTTCGTGATGATAGGCAACCTCACATTGCTGCCGCAGTGCAGCAGGGTGTTCCCGGCTACGGAGCGGCTGTATGGAGTGAAGTTCCACATACCCAAGTACTCGGAGTTCTGTACGGCCATAGGCGCGGCCCTTTCATACACCAATCCGCAGTTGAAACTCTGACGGCAAGCGTGCGTAATGCACACACCTGTATGACGGCTGAGGCCGTATAGCACAAAAGGACACGTCCCACACGGGGCGTGTCCTTTTGTTTTTTTGTGTCATGCACCGCACGTAGAGCTCCAGAGAGCGCGTCCGTGCGGTGGCGTTATGCGTGTCACAGCATGTGCAGCTCACCCAGAACGAACAGCATGGTGTAGCCGAGCACCAGTCCTATGATACCCATTACGATGCCAATCTTCATCATCTCGTTCTGCTTCACGAGTCCTGTGGAGTGGGCTATGGCGTTAGGAGGCGTACTGATAGGCAGGGCCATTGCCACTGATGCAGCCACGGCAATGCCGATGAGCACCGTAGGCGTGCCGCCGATGCTGTTGAGTGTCGGGCCCATACCCTTGCATACCACAGCCAGTATAGGCACGAGCAGCGCGGCGGTGGCGGTATTGGATATGAAGTTTGACAGCACGTAGCAGATGATGCCGGATATGATGAGTATGGCCACGGCCGACCATTCGCCGAAGGGTATGCTCTTTATGGCGTTGGAAGCGAGCCCGGAGTCGTTGAGTGCCAGTCCGAGCGCGAAGCCGCCGGCCACCATCCATATCACGCTCCAGTTGATGTCCTGCAGGTCGCGGGCCTTGACCACGCCTGTGACGGCGAACACCACGATGGGGAGCATGGCCACAGTGTTGGCGCCTACGCCCGTGAACTTGTCGAATACCCACAGCAGCACCGTGATGATAAACGTCACTGCCACCACCACCGTGCGCCAGTTGTGTTGCACGCTGCCGTCGATAGACAGGTGTATGGTCTTTTTCTTGAACGGGAAAAACTTCTTCAGCAGCATCCATCCTATGAGGAGGAGCACTATGGTGAGCGGCAGCATGAAGGCCATCCACTCACCGAAGCCGAGGTTCAGGTCCAGGCCGTTGGGGTCGTTGAGGTACTTCAGCGCAATGGCGTTGGGTGGTGTGCCGATGGGTGTGCCCATACCGCCTATGTTGGCGGCTACGGGTATGGACAGCGTAAGGGCCACACGGCCCTTGCCGTCGGGCGGGAGAGCCTTGAACACGGGCGTGAGGAAGGTGAGCATCATGGCTGCCGTGGCGGTGTTGCTCACGAACATGGAGAACACGCCTGTGATGAGCAGGAATCCGAGCAGCACGTTCTCGCTCTTGATGCCGAATGGCTTGATGAGCGTGCGGGCCAGAAACACGTCGAGCCTCGACTTGGTGGCTGCTATGGCGAGGATGAAACCGCCGAGGAATAGTATGATTATCGGGTCAGCGAAGGTGGCCATTATGTCCTGATGACTGAGCAACTCCGACTTGTCTATGCCGTCGCGCATGAAGTTGAAGGCACTGTTGGACGTGGTGAACAGCAGCAGTCCGATGACCGATACTGATGTGGCCCACGACGGTATAGCCTCGGAAATCCACAGTATGGTGGCGAAGGCGAAGATGCTTATTATGCGTCGCTGGATGATGGTGAGCCCTTCTATGCCGTAGGCGTCAAGGGGAAGGAACCACAGTACGAGTGTAACGAGCACCGCCACTGCGAACATGACGGCGCGTTTCATATTGAACGATCCGTCGAGAGAGGTTTTTTCTTCTTTAGGCATTGTCTTTATAATTTAGGTTTTACATATTGTGTCAGCGTGTGACATGTGCGGCATGTGTAGCGCATGACTTAGGATTACGGTACCACAAAGTAAAGCAAAAAACTTGAAAGACACAAATATTATCTGCTTTTTTTCATTTTTCGTTGCTTTTATTTACTGTCGCTGTATGGCCGTATGCAGCATTCTGTCGGGGCTGAATGGCGCGTATGGCGAGTGGTACGTTTTATTGTTTGTAACATGTTGATACATAGTGCGTTGCAAAACGGCCCAAAACGCACTGCAAAATGGGCCGTTTTGCAGTGCGAAATGGGCCGAATCGCACGCCGAAATGGGCCATTTCGCAAAACGTTATGGCCAAGGCTGTGACGTGGGGTGGCATGACATGGCAGATATTGGGGCCGTATGGGCGGTGAATGTGGCTGCGATGGGCATGGACTTGTGCCACGTCTGTCGTAGTGTGCTGGCACGATTGGCACACTATTTGCATGGGTCGTTGTCGGAAACGCGATTTTAAAATACAAAACATCATATAATTATGCAGAAAGGAAATATCGGGGTTACGACCGAGAACATTTTCCCCGTTATCAAAAAGTTTCTCTATTCAGATCATGAGATATTCTTGCGCGAGATGGTGTCCAACGCCGTGGACGCTACGCAGAAGATGAAAACGCTTGCCGAGCGCGGCGACTTCAAGGGCGAGCTGGGCGACCTCACCGTGCGCGTGAGCCTCGATGCCGACAAGGGCACGCTCACCATCAGCGACCGTGGCATAGGTATGACGGAGGAGGAGATAGACAAGTACATCAACCAGATAGCATTCTCTGGCGTAAACGACTTCCTCGACAAGTACAAGGACAATGCCAACGCCATAATAGGCCACTTCGGACTGGGCTTCTACTCATCGTTCATGGTGAGCAAGAAGGTGGAGATTGTCACACGTAGCTACCGCGACGGCTCCAAGGCCGTGAAGTGGAGCTGCGACGGAAGTCCTGCCTTCGAGATATCAGATGCCGAGAAGGCCGACCGCGGCTCGGACATAATACTCTATATCGACGACGACTGCAAGGAGTTCCTCGACAAGGTGAAGATAGGCGAACTGCTCAACAAGTACTGCAAGTTCATGCCAGTGCCCATCGCGTTCGGCAAGAAAACGGAGTGGAAGGACGGCAAGCAGGTAGACACCGAGGAGGACAACGTCATCAACAACGTGGAGCCGCTGTGGACAAAGACACCGAGCACCCTCAAGGACGAGGACTACAAGTCGTTCTACCGCACCCTTTACCCCATGCAGGATGAGCCGCTCTTCTGGATACACCTCAACGTAGACTATCCCTTCAACCTCACGGGCATACTCTACTTCCCGCGTATCAAGAGCAATCTCGACCTGCAGCGCAACAAGATACAGCTCTACTGCAACCAGGTGTTCGTCACCGACCAGGTGGAAGGCATAGTGCCTGAGTTCCTCACCCTGCTGCACGGAGTCATCGATTCGCCAGACATCCCGCTTAACGTCAGCCGCTCATATCTGCAGAGCGATGCCAACGTGAAGAAGATTTCGACGTACATCACCAAGAAGGTGGCCGACCGTCTGAACAGCATATTCAAGGAGAACCGCAAGGAGTATGAGGAGAAGTGGGACGACCTGAAGCTCTTCATACACTACGGCATGCTCTCGCAGGACGACTTCTACGGCCGTGCCAAGGACTTCGCGCTGCTGAAGGATGTAGACGGCAAGGCTTACACCTATGAGGAGTACAAGAATATCATCAGCTCCAACCAGACCGACAAGGACGGACAACTGGTGTATCTCTACGCTACGGACAAGGATGCGCAGTACAGTTTCATAGAGGCTGCCAAGGAGAAAGGCTACAGTGTGCTGCTGTTTGACGGCCAGCTCGATGTGCCGATGGCATCGATGCTCGAGCAGAAACTTGAGAAAACGCGCTTCACACGTGTAGACAGTGATGTGGTAGACCGCCTCATAGTGACCGAGGACAAGAAGGAGAACGCTCTTGACAAGGACGCAAGTGACAATTTGTCAGAGGTGTTCCGCTCGCAGATGCCTAAGATAGACAAGGCAGAGTTCAACGTGGAGGTGGAGGCCCTCGGCGATGAGGCTCTGCCAGTCATCATCACGCAGAGCGAGTATATGCGCCGTATGAAGGACATGAGCCGCTACCAGCAGGGCATGGCTTTCTACTCTCAGATGCCCGACATGTACAACATCGTGCTCAACAGCGACCATCATCTCATCAAAGGCATACTGGAGAGCGAGGACAAGGCATGCGCTGACAGCCTGAAACCCGTATTGGGTGAGCTCAAGGGCTTGCAGGCACGTCTCGCCGCTCTGCACCAGACTCAGAGCAAGAAGAAGCCTGAGGAGCTGACGCAGGATGAGAAAGACGACGTGAAGAACACCGAGAAGGCCATTGAGGAGCAGCGTGGCAAGAAGAATGACATAATAGCCTCGTTTGCCAAGGACAACAAGATAGTGCATCAGCTCATTGACCTCGCGCTGCTGCAGAACGGCATGCTGAAGGGTGCTGCGCTCGACTCTTTCCTCAAGCGGTCGGTAGACTTGATAAAGTAATAGGTCCGTATGGCAGTCGGCAGCTATGCCGCTGGCTGCGCACACTGGCTGTATGCTCCGCATAAACAGAAAAAGGACATGACATCGTTGATGCCATGTCCTTTTGCGTTTCATGCCCGGTCATGTCGTTTGCCCGGCCTTATGGTCATGCGTCAGTCGCGCAGTGAGTAGGTTACGGTGGTCACTACGCGCACCTTCTTGATGTAAGGGGTGTTGGAGTCGCGGTCGTCTATGGAGAACTGCCCTTGGTCTGCGCTCACTATCTTGCCCAGACTGCTCTTGCTGCTCTTGGCAAACTGCTGCGCGGTGACTTCCGCATTGGCTATGGCTTCCTCCATCATCTTGGGCTTCATAGACTTGAACGACACGTACTCGTAGCGCACCTTGTTGTCGTAGTCGCCGTCTACGATGGCTATTCCGTCCTTCAGCAGCTCGCCCTGTCGTGCTATCAGTTCCCTTACCTTGGCCACGTTGCGTGATGTCACGGTGATTATTGACGTGATGTTGTAGCGGTAGCCTTTCACATTGGCACTGTAACGGTCAGCGTTAAGGTCTATCACCACGGGGGCGTTGATGCTTATCTCGCTGTCCTTTATGCCGTCGGCTTTCAGAAATCGGGTTATCTTCGCCTGTGTGTGCCCTATGCTTTGATAGAGAGTAGGCAAGTCGTTGCCGAGCTCTTTAGACACTATCGGCCACGTCACCTTGTCGGCTTGCACTTCTTTCTCGGCCAGTCCTTTCACCACTACCTTGCGGTCTTTGTTGGTGAAGTTGTCAATACCCGTCTGGATGCACAGTCCCAGCACTATGATTCCCACCGAAATGATGGCAGCCGAGACCACTTTGCTGTTGAAAAAGTCCTGTTTCATGATGTTGCGGTTTTAGTGAAAGTATTGTCGTATGATGGGTTTTGTCGCGTATGTGGTATGTCCTTAACGCGTGGTGTCGCACTTTTTACCGTGTTGTAAAATGCTTTTTACTGTGTTATAAAATACTTTTTACTGTGTTATAAAATACTTTTTACTGTGTTATAAAATACTTTTTTATCGTGTTGTATGGCGTTTTTATACGTTCGTGTGGTATCATGTGGTGCATGGTCAGTGCCGTGTGGCGTAGACATCTGTCAGTATCTGCACTATGCGTTCGGCCGATCTGCCGTCCCAACGGTCGGGTAGTGTGCTGT
>JALFIM010000109.1 GCA_022775985.1 Prevotella sp. | reverse complement strand
GGCCACTTTCTTGGCGAACACCTGGAAGGCGGCTATCTCCTCGTCGTCCATATCGAAGATGTAGTCCACCTCACGGCGCGGTATCACGAGCGTGTGACCCTTCACAATGGGGTTGATGTCAAGGAAAGCGTAGAAGCGGTCGTCGGCAGCACACTTGTAGCTTGGTATCTCACCGGCGGCAATTTTAGAGAATATGTCCATATCGCAATGATTTAATGGTTGTACCGTGTTGTCAGGACAGCGAGATGTTGTCTATGCGGAGGCTGATTATTCCGCGCGGCACCTTCACCTCGATTACGTCGCCCACCTTCTTGTTGAGCAGTCCCTTGGCGATGGGAGTCTTGATGGATATCTTGCCTTCGCGCAGGTTTGCCTCGCTCTCGCTCACTATGGTGTAGGTCACCTTGGTGTTGGTGGTGAGGTTGGTGAGGTCTACCTTCGAGAGTATCTGCACGCTGTCGGTGCTCAGGCGCGACACGTCGATGATCTTGGCCTCGGCGATGGTCATCTTGATTTTGTTGATTTTGTCCTCCAGGTGGGCCTGTGCTTCCTTGGCGGCATCATACTCCGAGTTCTCACTCAAATCACCTTTGTCACGGGCCTCTGCGATAGCGGCCGATGCCTTGGGGCGCTCTACGGTTTCGAGCTGTTTCAGTTCGGCCACGAGATTGTCGTAGCCTTCTTGTGACATGTAAGCCATAACTAAATGTTTTTAATTTTAATAGTTTTTCTTAGGACAATAAAATAAGGAATTCCGGCACTGTTCTCGTAGCCGGAATTCCATATCTCATGTCATTGATGATTCTCTTGACGTTTGCTGGGATGCGTTTTCGCCGCGGTCTGTACGTCTGTGTTGAAAGCCTGTATTGTGTCAGTCCGCCTAAAGCGCGTGCCTGTATTGCTGTCCCTCGGAAACGTAACTTCTGCAAAGTTAGGCATTATATCTGACATGGGCAAATTTTATGACAACAATTGTCGTGCCATGAGCGTGCGCGGCGCGGCGATTTTATTGTGAGCGTGTGGGCTTGTCTGCGGTGGTGTAGAGGCTCGCTCACAGTGGCACGGCGACTTGTTTGTTGTGCTGTGATGGCGTATCTGTAATGCTGCTTTTGTCGGTTTGTGATGAGGTGGTGGCCTGTCGTGGTCAGTATTCTATGTAGTGCGCTATGCGCTCTATGTCCTTGTCGGTGAAGCTCCGCATGAGCCGCAGCTGTCGTATGTCCGTAATCTTGCCGCGCAGCCGTCGGTAGTCCACTATGTCGCGGGCCTGATAGTAGTTGATGTAGGGGTGTCGGCGCAGTTGGTCGAGCGTAAGCCTGTTCACGTTGATGCGTCTTATGGCCGACGGGTCTACCGTCACGAAGGCGGATGCCGACTCTGGCAGTCCTTCTATCTCGACGAGTTGTGACGCGGAGTAGAATCCGCCGAGCCGCTCGCGGTAGGCCACTATGCGGCGTGCATAGTACGAGCCGATGCCCGGTATCTTCTTCAGGGCGGTGGTGTCGGCGGTGTTGAGCGGCACGTGCTCGCCCTGTCGCAGCTTCACTGGGTAGCGCATGGTGTCGCGCACGGCCTCTGCCGTGGCAGTGTGCTGTGCTGGCGGCGTGGTGGAGATGGCCGTTGCCGCCGCGCGGTAGTCGTGGCTTATGCGTATGTATGGCTCAAGCTCGCGGTACTCCCCGACCGTGAGACCGTACAGTCGGGCGAAGTCTGACGGCTGACGGTACACGCCTCCGGCCGCGCGGTAGCGGTATATGGCCCGCACTTGCCACGGACGCAGCCCCAGACGGAGCAGCAGTGTGCTGTCGGCGGTGTTGGGGTCGAAGCAGAACCGCTCCACCTTGCGTCGGCTGTCGGTGGCATAGTGGCTGTTGTCGGCGGCATAGCGTGTCTCCGACTGGCGTGCCGTGCGCGGCAGGGTGGGGCGTATGGCCGCGCTGTCGCCGCGCGATGGGGTGGCGGTGGAGCCGTCGTCGGCACCTCCGCCCAGCACCATGGTGAGCACAAGCAGTACTACGGCCACGACAAACAGGGTGAGAAACGCCCTGCGGTCGGACTTGCGGAAATAGAAAAACTCGCTTAACATGACAGCCGTTGATGTGTGTCGGGTGATGTGTAGTGGCTCATGCGGCTGCCGTCAGAGCAGTCCGAACTGGTGCAGGAACACCGCTATGATGCACAGCGGGGTGACGTACTTGATGCAGAACAGCCACACCCTGAACACCCTGCTGCCCAGTATGCCGTGGTTTGTGAACTCGTCGCTGACCACTTGGCGTGGCACATACCAGCCCACGAACACGCATGTGAGCAGTGCTCCTATGGGCATCATCACTTGTCCTGTGATGAAGTCGCAGAAATCGAGGGCTGACTTGCCGAACAGTTGAAGCCCGTCCACCGCGCCGCACGACAGCGAGCACACCACGCCTATGGCGCAGCACACCACGGTCTCGATGAGAGCACCCTGCCGCCGTGTCACGTGCAGCTCCTCATAGAGCATGGCCGTGCCTATCTCGTGCATGGATATGGTGGATGTGAGTGCCGCCAGCGACAGCAGGGCGTAGAACATAAGCGACATGGCGTAGCCCAAGCCGGGAGCCGATGCGAACGCCTCGTTGAACACGTTGGGCAGCGTGATGAAGATGAGTGACGGCCCGCTGTCGGGGTTTACGCCCACGGAGAAAGCGGCTGGGAATATCATCAGTCCTGCGAGTATGGCCACTAAGGTGTCTACTCCCACTATCTGCATGGCCGACTTGGCGAGGTTGGTCTGGCGGCTGAAGTACGACGCGTAGGTGCATAGGCACGAAGTGCCGAGCGACAGGGAGAAGAACGCCTGCCCGAGCGCGTCGAGCAGCACGCTGCGCGAGAGCTTCGAGAAGTCGGGGTGGAGCAGGAACGAGATGCCCTTTATGGCACCCGGCAGCATGCACGAGGCCACGGCGATGGCCACGAGTAGCACGAAGAGCAGCGGCATGAGCAGCTTGGACACCTTCTCTATGCCGTTGCGCACGCCGTGTATTACCACCATGTGCGTTATCACTATGAAGGCTATGGTCCAGAGCGTGGGCTTCAGCGCGTCGGAACTGAACGACTTGAAGTACTCCGCCACGTATTCAGGGTCGCCGGCAAGCTGCCCTGCTATCGAGGCATAGAGGTATTGGAGGCACCATCCGGCCACCACGGCGTAGAAACCGAGTATTATCATGGACGTAATCATGCCCATGACGCCCACCAACCACCACGGCTTGCCGTGCGAGATGTTGCTGTAGGCGCGTGCGGCATTGGCCCCCGAGTGGCGGCCTACCACAAACTCGGCTATCATGCCGGGTATGCCGAGCATGAGAACACATACTATATATATAAGGATGAAGGCCGCTCCGCCGTTCTGTCCCGTCATGTACGGGAAACGCCAGATGTTGCCCAGCCCCACGGCGGAGCCTGCGGTGGCGAGCACCACTCCCAGTTTCGTGCCGAAACTGCCTCTGTCTGTATTTGTCATTGCTTGTGTTATTGTTTATAAGTAAGCCCGTGCCGCGATGCCTTTAGTCCTGATATGTGTGCGGCATGGTGCTGCGTAGGCTCTCAGAGTACGCCGAACTGGTGCAGGAATATCATCAGTATGCACACCGGGCATACGAAGCGCACGAGGAAAAGGAATGCTCCGAACAGGCGGCCGCTTACCGTTCCCCAGTTGGTGAACTCATCGCGCACCACCTTCTTCGGCACGTACCAGCCGATGAACAGGCATGTGAGGAATCCGCCTATGGGCAGCATTATCTGCCCGGTTACGAAGTCGAACACGTCGAAGAGGTCCTTGCCGCAGATGGTCAGACCCTTGACGGCACCCAGCGACAGCGAGCACAACGCGCCGATGATGCTGCACGCCACCGTCACGATGGTGGCTCCGGCCTTGCGCGAGATGTGAAGCTCCTCGAAGAAGAACGCCGTGCTCACCTCATGCAGCGATATGAGCGACGTGATGGCGGCCAGTGTGAGCAGCGCGTAGAACATGAGCGACACTATATACCCCACCACGGGCATGCCCGCGAAGGCCGTCTGGAACACGTTGGGCAGCGTGATGAATATGAGCGACGGCCCGCTGTCGGGGTTCACTCCCACCGAGAAGGCGGCCGGGAATATCATCAGTCCTGCGAGTATGGCTATGAGACTGTCGATGACGGATATCTGCACGGCCGACCGCACGAGGTTGGTCTGGCGGCTGAAGTACGACGCATAGGTGCAGATACAGCCCATGGCTATGCTCAGCGAGTAGAACGACTGCCCGAGAGCGTTGAGAAACACGTCCTGGTCTACCTTGGAGAAGTCGGGGTGGAAGAGGTACTTGATGCCCTTGTCGGCCTCGGGCAGCATGCATGATGCCACCACCACCACGAGCAGAAGCACGAAGAGCGTGGGCATGAACATCTTGGATGCCTTCTCTATGCCGCCGCGCACGCCGTGTATGATTACCATGTGCGTGAGCAGGAGTATCACCACCGTCCACATCACGGGCTTCAGCGGCGACTGCGAGAAGTCGGTGAAGTACTGCTGTATGTACTGCGGGTCACCGTTGAGGCTGCCCGTGAGCGACGCCACTATGTACTGGAGGCACCACCCCGACACCACGGCGTAGTAGCCGGTGATGAGGAATCCAGTGAGCACGCCCATGTATCCTACGTACTTCCACGGCTTGCCGCCCGAAAGCTTGCTGTACGCCCGCGCCGTGTTGGAGGCTCCGTGGCGGCCTATGACGAACTCGCTCACCATGCACGGTATGCCGAGCAGCAGCACGCATCCTATATATATAAGTATGAAGGCGGCCCCGCCGTTCTGTCCTGTCATGTATGGGAAGCGCCACACGTTGCCCAGGCCCACTGCCGAGCCGGCCGTGGCGAGGATTACTCCGAGCTTGCTTCCGAAATTGGTTCTATCTTCATTCATTGCTCAAAAAAACTGTATAACAATGTGCAAAATTATAAAAAAATATCTACTTTTGCATGAACAATGAAAGCAAATATGCGTAAAATATTTCAGATATTAAAGATTTATCCACTCAGCAGCATGATAATCGCGACTATATGGATACTGTGTTTCATGGATGTACCAGAGACACCGCTGAGCGATGTCAGCTTCATAGACAAGTGGACGCACCTCGCTATGTACGGCACATTGTGCGCCGTGCTGTGCGTAGAGACCGTACGCCACTACCGCCGCGCCGCCTCGCGCGTGCGTATAGCCCTCACCGCCTGGCTGTTGCCCGTGGTGATGAGCGGCATCATAGAGATACTGCAGGCCACATGCACCGGCGGCCGCCGCAGCGGAGAGTGGATGGACTTCGCCGCCAACAGCGTAGGGGCCACCATAGGTGTGGTCATCGGTATTCTTCTGGCAGTGTATGCCGCCAGAGGGAGAAAGGATTGCTGAGCAGGTGTGAGTTGTAGAAACGCTTGTCGCCCGTCACCTCCATGCCTATGAAGTCGGGCTTGTCGTAAGCCTCGTGCTCGTCGCCGAGCTCCACTTCCGCCATGACGAGTCCCTCGTTGTCGCCGTAGAACTCGTCCACCTCGAAAGTGTGGCCGCCGCTGGGCACGAGGTAGCGGCGCTTGTCTATCAGTCCGCCCTTGCACAGGGCCAGCAGGTGGTCGGCCTCGTCGAGCGTTATCTCCTTCTCAAACTCGTAGCGCGTCATGCCTCCGTTGGTGGAGCGGCCCTTTATGGTGAGGTATGCCTTGTCGTCACGCACGCGTATGCGCACGGTGGCACCGTCGGCAGGGATGTACCCCTGCCTGATGTGGCTGCTGGAGGAGGCGGCACGCTTGTACGCGCCGCCTTTCCTCACGAGAAACTTGCGTTCTATCTCCAGGCCGCTCATTACACTGTCATAGCTACGCCAAGGATTATCACTGCCAGAATGATGAGTGCTGCGAACACCCATACTACTGCTTTCTTACCATCTTCTTCCTGGCGCATCTCGCGGCGCTTGCGGTTAAGTTTGCTTTTCTCACTCATAAGTCAATTCGTTTAAATTCGTAATGTTTAAGTATTGTATGACTTGTCCGGGCTGTTCTGTCGGGGTAAAGCTCCTCATTCCATAAAAGTCAAGACAAGTCCGTTGTAGTCAGGTCTACTGTTGCTCGTCGTCGTTGACGGGAAACTCCATGAGGTATGCCTTGATGAAGCCGTCTATCTTGCCGTCCATCACGCCGTCCACGTCGGTGGTCTGGTAGTTGGTGCGGTGGTCCTTGACGCGTCTGTCGTCGAACACGTAGCTGCGTATCTGGCTGCCCCATTCTATCTTCTTCTTCCCTGCCTCTATCTTGGCCTGAGCCTCCAGACGCTTCTTCATGGCGCGGTCGTAGAGTTGGCTCTTGAGCAGGAGCAGGGCCTTGGCGCGGTTCTTGGGCTGGTCGCGCGTCTCTGTGTTCTCAATGAGAATCTCCTCTTCCTCACCCGTGTCGGGGTCGGTGTACCAGTAGCGCAGACGCACGCCCGACTCCACCTTGTTGACGTTCTGTCCGCCGGCTCCGCTTGAGCGGAACGTGTCCCACGACAGCTTGGCCGGGTCTACGTACACCTCTATGGTGTCGTCGACGAGCGGCGACACGAACACGCTGGCGAAGCTCGTCATGCGCTTGCCTTGGGCGTTGAACGGCGACACGCGCACCAAGCGGTGTACTCCGTTCTCGCTCTTGAGGAATCCGTAGGCGTACTCTCCGCCCTCTATCTCCATGGTGACGCTCTTTATGCCGGCCTCGTCGCCCTCCTGCAGGTCGCTTATCGTGACCTTGTGTCCGTGCGCCTCGGCCCAGCGCATGTACATACGCATGAGCATCTGCGCCCAGTCCTGGCTCTCGGTGCCGCCGGCTCCCGAGTTTATCTTCATCACGCAGTCCATGGGGTCCTCCTTCTGCCGGAGCATGTTCATGAGCTCCAGGTCCTCGATGGCCTTCACTGCCTTGGCGTAGTCGGCATCTACCTCCTCCTCGGTCACCATCTCGTCCTTGTAGAAGTCGAACGCCAGCTGCAGCTCATCGGCGCACTGGCGCACCTCCTTGTAGCCGTTGAGCCACTTCTCTATGGCCTTCACTTTCTTCATCTGCTCCTGGGCACGGTCTACGTCGTCCCAGAAGTCGGGAGCCTGCGTGCGCAGTTGCTCCTCCTCAAACTCCACTTTCTTCTGGTCTATGTTCAGATAGTGGTGCAGAGCGTCAGTACGCTCCATCACGTCTTTCAACTGATCGGCTGTTATCATCTTGTCTTAGTGTGTCGTGGGCTGTGCCGCCTGCCGTGCGCGTGGCACCGGCGCGGCGTGTCAGTCCTCGTACATTTTTTCTATTATGTCCTTATAATTCTTGTATATCACGGGGCGGCGTATCTTCAGGGTGTTGGTGAGTTCGCCCGCCTCCATGGTGAAGTGGTGCGGCAGCAGTGCTATGCGCTTCACCTGCTCGTACTTGGCGAGCTGCTGCTGCAGGGTGTCTATGCGCTCCATTATGAACCTGTGTATGCGCTCGTCGGCGCACATCTGCTCGCGGCTGTCGAACTTCAGGTTGTTCTGCCGGGCGTACTCCTCAAGCAGACGGAACTCGGGCACCACGAGTGCCGACACGAACTTGTGCTCATCGGCGATGACTGCCACCTGGTCTATGTACTTGTCCACGAGCAGCAGCGACTCCACCATCTGCGGCGCTATGTACTTGCCGTTGGAGGTCTTGAACAGATCCTTGATGCGCTCCGTGAGGAACAGCTCGCCGTCGCGCATGTATCCCACGTCGCCCGTGTGGAAGAAGCCGTCGGCATCGAACGCCGTGGCGTTGGCCTCGTCGCGCTTGTAGTAGCCGGGAGTGATGGTCGGGCCCTTGAGCAGCACCTCGCCGCTCTCCGATATCTTCACCTCTATGCTGCTTATGGGATGCCCCACGGAGCCTATGGTGTAGGGCTCGCCCTTGTGGTCGCACGACACCGTGGCGAGACTCTCGGTGAGTCCGTAGCCCACTATCATGCAGATGCCCACCGAGTGTACGAACTCCTCCACCTCGGGCGACACGCGTGCACCGGCCGTAGGGAATATGTTGGGCTTCAGGAGGCCTATCTGCTTGCGCACAAGGCTCAGCACCATGCGGTCCATGAGCTTGTACTCCATGGCGAGTGAGAGCGGCGGACGCTTGCCGCGGCTCAGGTACTCTATGTTGTAGCGCCGCCCCACGGCGAGGGCGCGGAACATGAGCTTGCGCTGCAGGCCCGTGGCGTTGTCCATCTTGTCCTTGACGGCCTGGTACACCTTCTCCCAGAAGCGCGGCACGGAGCACATGCACGTGGGGTGTGTCTGCCGCATGGCCTCCTGTATCTCGCGCGGGTTGGTGTTGACTATGAGCCTCGCGCCCTCGGAGAGGCAGAGGTATGCCCATCCGCGCTCGAAGATGTGGGTGAACGGCAGGAAGTTTATCACGCTGTCGCTCTCGTCCACAGGCACCACCTCATCGTTGGCCTTGAGGGCCGCTGCGTACTGTCCGTAGCTGAGCATCACGCCCTTGCTGTCGCCAGTGGTGCCGCTGGTGTAGAGTATGTTGCAGAGGTCATCGTCGGTGGCCTGTCCCCACAGGGCCTCCACCTCCGACTGCCGCGGCAGGTTCTCGCCGAGCTTGATGAACGCCTCGAACGTGAGCGTGTGCGGGTCGTGGCTGCTCACGCGCACGCTGCTGTCAAACACCACGATGCGTTCGAGCGACGGGCACAGCGCGAATATGCGGTGTGCCTTGTCGTACTGCTCCTGCTCGCCCACGAAGAGAATCTTCACCTGCGCGTCGGCTATCATGTACTGTATCTGCTGCTCGCTGCTCGTGGCGTAGAACGGTATGGATATGGCGCGTACGCCGTAGGCACCGAAGTCGGTGTAGAGGTATTGTATGCAGTTCTGCGCAAACACCGCTATCTTGTCCTGCGGCTTGATGCCGAGGTTGAGCAGTGCGTTGCTGACTTGTTTTACTCGTTGTGAGAACTGGTTCCATGAGACATTCTTCCATGCCTTGCTGCCGAAATGCTGGAACGTGAGCGCTGTGCGGTTCCCATATTTCTTGGCTTGCTCGTGTATAAGCACCGAAAGATGACACCTTGTCTGCATAATATTATTGTTTTATAATTTATGCAAAGGTAACGCAAATCAAGGACAATACAAAGAAATAGGTGCTTTATTTTCACAACTCTTTCGGCC
>JALFIM010000094.1 GCA_022775985.1 Prevotella sp. | reverse complement strand
TTGAAAAACGATGGAAATGAAAACTTAATGAAAAATAATACGATAAAAATTGTTCGTGTCACATTAATTATATATCTTTGCATCAGATAGGCTGCGGCTCGGCAATCGGAGCAAGTTTCATTGCTCTCGCACTTGCATTATCTTTGCATCAGGTAGGCTGCACCTCAGCAATTGGAGCAAGCTCTATTGCGCTCGGTTTGCGCTATCTGTGCAATCAAGACAATACATCGTTAAATCATAAAAACTTTTATTCTATGAAACACATTTTACGCTTTTCTTTAGTAGCTGTGCTGATGCTCTTCTGTGGAGCCGTGATGGCACAGAAAACGGTGACTTTCGATGCCACGACTGATGTTCCTTCTACTGGTGCGACTCAAGGTAAGCAGACTATCACCAAGAATGGTGTCACCATCGAGATTTCCACTGGTACGGTGAGTGGTCAGTACAGAATCTTTAAAGGTTCTACCATCACAGTGTCCGCAGCCAAAGGCAATCTCACGCAGGTTGTGTTTACATGTACGGCCAACAACACCACGAAGTACGGTCCGGGCTGCTTTGATGAACTTAGTGGCTACTCGTATAAGGACAAGGTCGGCACATGGGCTGGTAAGGCTACTTCGATAGAACTTACGGCAAAGACTGCTCAGGTGCGTGCTACAAGCATTGAGGTTACATACAATGACGGCGGCGTACAGGTTACGGCCCCCGCATTCTCTCTCGATGAGGGCGTGTACACCACTGCACAGACACTGACTCTCACCTCTGCCGGCAACACCATCTACTACACTACGGACGGAGAGACCCCTTCAACTGGGAGCACCAAGTACACGGAGCCTATCAGCATAGAGGCTACAACCACGGTGAAGGCCATCGCAGTAGACAAGGATGGCAACACGAGCGGTGTGGTGACAAAGACCTACACATTCCCTGTGGTCGTAGAGAACATCGCTGCCTTCAACGCTCTTGAGAGCGGTGCCATTGCCCTCGTCAAGCTGACAGACGCACAGGTAGTGTATGTCAACAACTACAACAACACTACTGACTACTTCGTTCGCGACGCTTCTGGCGCATTCGACATCTACCGTACCGACCTCACACTGGCCGTAAACCAGGTGCTCAACGGTACCATCGTGCTGAAGAACAGCCCCTACAACGGCATGCCCGAGGCCATGGCTTATGACGATGCCACCACTCTTGACGCTGTGACCGTGACCGACGGCGAGGCTGCCAAGCCTACCGTCATCTCCATAGAGGACGCTCTCGACGCTACTCACCGTGCCGACCTTGTGACCGTGGTGGGCACTCTGGACTCCCGTGAGGAGAACAGCCGCACCAACTACTACGCATGCAGTGAGGACGGCGACCAGCTCAACTTCTACGACCGCTACAAGATAGGTGTCACCATGCCTGAGGTCAGCGACACCAAGCAGTACACATTCACTGGTATACTCGGTGGTGCCAAGTCGGGTACAGAGATTTACAGCCAGATGTGGCTCACACAGCCCATCGAGGAGGTGGCTACCGCCATCGACGGCATTGCCGCTGATGCTGCCGCAGACGCTCCTGCATACAACGTGGCAGGACAGCGCGTGGGCAAGGACTTCAAGGGTCTCATCATCAAGAACGGCAAGAAGTACGTGGTGAAATAACCGCACGCACGGCTTTGACATACCATCCTGCGGCCTCTGCGGCCGCAGGATGAATGAACGAAAAAACACGCATTGCAGCACATCGTGCGGCAATGCGTGTTCGCGTTATAGGCCGGGCCATCGGGCCGTGTGGCTACTTCTTGTCCTTGAGCAGGTCGCGTATCTCGGCGAGCAGCTTCTCCTCGTTGGTGGGCTCTGGCGCAGGGGCAGGGACCGGCGCCTCCTTCTTGGCGTCCTTGCGGGCCAGGCGGTTGATGCCCTTCACCAGCAGGAACACGCAGAAGGCTATGATTACGAAGTCGAAGGTGGTCTGGATGAAGTTGCCGTAGTTGATGGTGGCAGGGGCGAGCTGCTCCACGCCGAGGTCAACGGAGGGCAGCGTGTACTTCAGGTCGGAGAAGTTCACACCGCCGATGAGCCATCCTATCGGCGGCATGATGATGTCGTCGACGATGGATGACACTATTTTGCCGAAGGCACCGCCTATGATTACGCCGACGGCCATGTCCACGGCATTGCCTTTCACGGCAAACTCCTTGAACTCATTGATGAATTTTCCCATAACAGAATATTTTAAATTATTTAATACATTAATTGAATGCAAAATTAGAAAATATTTTGTATCTTTGCCGCCGAAAAGGAGAAAAAAGCGTTGCGATGCGCAAAGGATTGCGGAAGTGCCGCACGAGTGCCGCGGAACGCCTGCTTCAAGGTGATAAAGGATAATATATAATAAGGTGAAAATTTAACCCTTTAAATAAATTAAAGTACAATGATCAAAATTGGTATTAACGGATTTGGCCGTATCGGTCGTTTCGTATTCCGTTCTACAGTTGAGGCTGAGAACGCTAAGGAAGTTCAGGTAGTAGCTATCAATGACCTTTGCCCGGTTGACTACATGGCTTACATGCTCAAGTATGATACAATGCACGGCCAGTTCGACGGTACTATCGAGGCTGACGTTGAGAAGAGCGAGCTCATCGTAAACGGCAACCACATCCGCGTAACAGCAGAGCGTGATCCTGAGAATCTGAAGTGGGACGAGGTTGGTGCAGAGTACGTAGTAGAGTCTACTGGTCTGTTCCTCGCTTACGACAAGGCAGAGAAGCACCTCAAGGCTGGTGCTAAGTACGTGGTGCTCTCAGCTCCTTCTAAGGCTGATGCCAACGGCAACCAGGCTGACATGTTCGTTTGCGGTGTAAACACTGACAAGTACAACGGCCAGAAGATCGTTTCTAACGCATCTTGCACAACAAACTGCTTGGCTCCTATCGCTAAGGTCCTCAACGACAACTTCGGCATCGAGACAGGTCTTATGACAACTGTACACTCTACAACAGCTACACAGAAGACCGTTGACGGTCCTTCTATGAAGGATTGGCGTGGTGGCCGTGCTGCTGCTGGCAATATCATCCCCTCTTCTACAGGTGCTGCCAAGGCTGTGGGTAAGGTTATCCCCGAGCTCAACGGCAAGCTGACAGGTATCTCTATGCGTGTTCCGACTCTCGACGTATCTGTAGTAGACCTGACCGTTAACCTCAAGAAGCCCGCTACCAAGGAGGCTATCTGCGCTGCCATGAAGCACGCTTCTGAGAACGAGCTGAAGGGTGTACTGGGCTACACTGAGGACGCTGTGGTATCTTCTGACTTCCTCGGCTGCGCTCTGACATCTATCTTCGACGCTAATGCCGGTGTTTACCTCACAGACAACTTCGTAAAGGTTGTTTCTTGGTATGACAACGAGATCGGCTACTCTCACAAGGTAGTTGAGCTCATCAAGATCATGAAGAAGCACAACGGCTAATCCATTGACTTGAGTCAACAGACATACAGGCCGCACGGTTCGCTCCGTGCGGCTTTTTTCTGTCTTGGCACTTTGGTGTGCGGCTGCGGCCGAATGAGCATGAGGAGCGGTGCGTGGCCCGTGACGGATGCATGCGTGGCCCGTGACGGATGCGTGCGTGGCTCGTGACGGATGCGTGCATGGCCCGTGATGGATGCGTGTGTGGCGGCGTGTGTGGCGGCGTTTTGCGCCGTGAGGAAGAAATAAGGAAGAATTGTCTTTGATATTCAGTCAACTTGCACTAACTTTGCAGAGCATACAGAATACATGGTGGTTTCCGAGCCACCCTTTACAAACCGTAACAGACCGATGAGCAAGATGATAACGATATTGGGCCCTACGGCATGCGGAAAGACCGCAGTGGCCACGGCCCTCGCCGCTGCGACAGGAGCTGAGATTATCAGTGCCGACTCCCGTCAGGTGTACCGTGGCATGGATATTGGCACGGGCAAGGATCTCGACGACTACACCGTGGGCGGCGTGCATGTGCCGTATCATCTCATAGACATAGCCGAGCCCGGCACCAAGTACAACCTCTTCGAGTATCAGCGCGACTTCCATGCCGCCTACGACGACATAGTGTCGCGTGGCAAGCTGCCTGTGCTGTGCGGAGGCACGGGCCTGTACATAGAGGCGGTGCTGAAGGGCTACCGCCTGTCTACGGTGCCGCAGAACGATGAGTTGCGTCAGAGACTCGCTGGCAAGTCGCTTGATGAGCTTACGGCCATACTCGTAGACCTGAAGCAGCGCAACCATTCCACGATGCACAACCGCTCGGACGTGGACTCCGCGCAGCGGGCCATCAGGGCCATAGAGATAGAGGAGCACAACCTCCGCCACCCTATGCCTGAGCGCGAGTTGCCGCCTGTCGAATCGGTGGTGGTGGGCATAGACATTGACCGCGACCTACGGCGGCAGCGTATCACCGCGCGTCTGCGCCAAAGGCTCGCCGGCGGCATGGTAGAGGAGGTGAGAAGGCTCATCAGCAGTGGTGTCTCGCCCGACGACCTCATATACTATGGGCTGGAGTACAAGTACGTCACGGAGTACGCCATAGGGCGTATTGGCTATGACGAGATGTTCGGTCAGCTCGAGATAGCCATACATCAGTTTGCCAAGCGGCAGATGACGTGGTTCAGGGGGATGGAGAGGCGCGGCACGCACATACACTGGATAAGCGCGGAGCAGCCCCTTGCCGACAAGATAGAGCAGATACGGGCTCTCGCCGGGCTGTGACCAGTGGCGGCATGCAGCAAGAATACGTTTACAGAAAAATATACTCAGAATGATTAGCGACGACCGTTGGGGCATAGTCTATTGCCCGAAACATGAGCGTTTCCGCCGTGCAAGCCGCTGGGAACGCATAGAGAAGTGCCTCCACGACAATGGCGTGGAGTATGATTTCGTGCAGAGCGAGAGCATGGGTAGTGTAGACCGCCTTGTGAGGATGCTCATAAACAATGGCTACAAGACCATCGTCATCGTGGGTGGTGACTCTGCCCTCAATGACGCGGTGAACTGTCTGATGCAGGTAGACAAGAGCGTGCGCGACACCATTGCGCTCGGAGTGATACCCAACGGGCTGATGAACGACTTTGCTCATTTCTGGGGATACCGTGAGAACGATGTGGAGCAGACGGTGAAGTGGCTCAAGCAGCGCCGCATACGCAGGATAGACCTCGGCTGCGTGCGCTACACCAACGCGCACGGTGAGCCTTGTCACAGGTATTTCCTCAACTGTGTGAACATCGGTCTCATAGCCGCTATCATGAACCTCAGGCGGCAGACGCGCCACTTCTTCGGGTCGCGTACGCTGTCGTTCGTGTTCTCGTTCCTGCTCATGGTGTTCCAGCGCATGGAGTACAAGATGTGCCTGAAGATAAATTCCGATGTTATCAAGCGCAATGTGATGACCGTGTGTGTGGGCAATGCCACAGGTTACGGCCAGACACCCAATGCCGTGCCGTACAACGGCATGCTCGATGTGTCGGTGGTGTATCACCCCGAGATGGCGCAGTTGTTTGAGGGTTTCTATCTGTTTGTGCGCGGTAAGTTTCTCAATCACCGCAGTGTGCATCCTTACCGCACGGACAAAGTGGAGATAGTGGAGTCGGGAAGGGCTCTCGTAGGGGTTGACGGACGGCTAATGAACAGGATGATGGGCGGATTCAGCATCACCGTGACGCAGGAGGTTGTCAACTTCATAATGCCCGGATAGACTCGTTGCCGTGCGGCCGCAGCACCACGTGCGTGGTGCGACAAAGGTCGTGCCGTGCGGCAATAAATCTCATTCCATGCAGCAATAAGCATCATGTTATGATGCAAAAGGCACCATACCGTGCGGCAAAAGGCGCGGCAGGGTGTGGCGGAATGGGCCACAGTGCGTCAGCCGAGCTTGGATATGTTGCTCAGTTCGGGCTCGTTGATGATGGTGATGTTCTTGCCGTTGATGGCTATGAGTCGCTCACAGGCGAAGGCCGAGAGCGTGCGTATGGCGTTGCTCGTCGTCATGTTAGACAGGCATGCGAGGTCTGCGCGGCTCATACGGAGGCATATAGACTCGCTGCCATACTCGTTTTTCAGTTTTAGGAGAGTCTCTGCGAGTCTGCCTCGGATGTGCTTTTGGGTGAGGTTTACGATGCGCTCGTCAGACCGTCCGAGTATGCCGGCGAGCTGTCTGATGAGAAATGCCGACACGTTGCTGTCCGACACGGACAGTTGCCTAACCAGTTCCAGCGGTATCTGCGCTATTGTTGTGGTGTCGAGAGCTATGCTTGTGGTCTTGTATCGCTCATTGGCGAAGAAGGCACGGTATGCGAAAAACTCGTTGGGCTTGATGATACGGAGCAGTTGTCGGCGCTCGGTGTCGCCGTCGCAGTCCTTGTATATCTTGGCTTTTCCGCTTATGACAAACATCATGTGGGTGGGAAGCTCGTTGTCATGGTATATCTTCTCTCCTTTCTTATAGGTGTGTATGTTAAGGCTGTCGCACAGGGTCTGCTCCTTGTCCTGCGGCAGACCGCCCCATGACTCGGCTATCATTCTTGCCACTTCGGCCTTGCTTGCGTTTGTCGTCTCGTTTGTCATATTCGTTCTTAGGTCTGTTTCGTAGTGTACTGTTGCACGGGATGTACAGAAGAGCATATCGCTATATGGTGTCATTGCGGCCGGGGTGTGCCGCGTTGGGTGTGGTAAGTGTGTCTGACATTGCGGCCGTTGCTGCGCGTTGCGGTGGCATCAGCGTGGCCGGATGGCGTGTTTTGGGGCGTGGTGATAGCATCCTCCTTTGATATATGCGATAATACTTGAACATCTGCTAATATCTGCAAAAGTACTTCTTTTTTGTTTAAGCGCAAAGGACGGTGCCTGTTTTTTCGCACCGATACTTGCTTTTCGGCGCATAACGCAAAATAATTGGCGCATTATTTTGTCCGTAAACAAAAAATTACTAATTTTGAAAACGTAAGGCGAAGGTCGGGCTTTAGGTAGACTGGAGCCCTTCCACAACCTAAATACACTTTTTGATACAATTATTAACGCCTTAAGAGAAACTATGAGTTATCTGCGATTTGAAAAAGCTCTGATGACCAATCTGGAAGAATCTTTGCCGAGAGAGCTGCTGCGCACTAACAGGTCGGGGGCATACTCATGCTCCACCGTCGTGGACTGCAACACTCGCAAGTATCATGGCTTGCTCGTCGTTCCAGTGCCTGAGCTCGACGATGACAATCATGTGCTCCTTTCCTCGCTTGACGTGACGGTCGTACAGCATGGCGCTGAGTTCAACCTCGGACTCCATAAGTACCAGGGCAATAACTACAGTCCAAAGGGACATAAATACATACGTGAGTTCGACTGCGATAAAGTGCCCACTACCATATACCGCGTCGGCGGCGTGTTGCTGAAGAAAGAGGTGGTGTTCCAGCACTATGAGGACCGGATACTTATACGCTACACCCTCGTTGACGCACATTCTGATACCAAGTTGCGCTTCCGCCCGTTCCTTGCCTTCCGCAGCGTGAGGCAGTTCACGCATGAGAATTCGGCCGCATCGCGCGAGTACAGCGCGGTGGAGAACGGCATAAGCACCTGTATGTACCCCGGATATCCCGACCTTTACATGCAGTTCAGCAAGAGTCCAGCGTTCGTTTTCCAGCCCGACTGGTACCGTGGGGTGGAATATCCCAAGGAGCAGGAGCGCGGTTATGCCTCCAACGAGGACTTGTACGTACCGGGATATTTCGAGATAGACATAAAGAAAGGTGAGAGCGTGGTGTTCTCAGGGTCTACGAAGGCATGCAAGCCCGGTGGCCTGAAGCACCTGTTCGACAAGGAGGTGGACGAGAGAAGTCCGCGTGACAACTTCTTCCACTGCCTCGTCAACGCCGCGCATCAGTTCCACAACCGCACGAGCAAGGACGAGCGCTACATACTCGCAGGCTATCCTTGGTTCAAGTGCAGGGCCCGCGACACGTTCATCGCGCTGCCAGGTCTCACCCTCTCCATAGAGGAGCAGGACTATTTTGAACTTGTGATGAAAACGGCGGAGCGCGGACTGCGTGAGTTCATGGCCGGAAAACCCTTGACAGCGAAGATATATGAGATAGACCAACCAGACGTAATGCTCTGGGCTGTGTGGGCAATACAGCAGTATGGTAAGCATGCCGGACGCGAGAAGTGCTGCCAGATGTATGGCAATCTGCTCCGTGACATGGTGTACTTCATACTTGACGGCAAGCATCCAAACCTTATTCTTAAAGAGAACGGACTCCTCTTCACCGAAGGACGCGACAAGGCCGTGACGTGGATGAACTCCACTGTCAACGGGCGGCCTGTGGTTCCGCGTACCGGCTACATCGTGGAGTTCAACGCCCTGTGGTACAACGCCCTGAAGTTCTGTGCCGAGATAGCCGCACAGATGGGCTCGCACGACGACTCGGCCATGCTCGAGCGCCGCGCCGACCTGTGCCGCACATCGTTCGTGAGCACCTTCCTCAACCAGTATGGCTACCTCTTCGACTACGTGGGGGGCAACGAGGCCGACTGGAGCGTGCGCCCGAACATGATATTCGCCGTGGCCCTTGACTTCTCACCCCTTGAGCCTTCGCAGCAGAAAAGTGTCCTCGACATGTGTACGCGTGAGCTCCTCACGCCTAAGGGACTGCGCTCGCTGTCGCCCAACAGCACTGGCTACAACCCCATGTACGTGGGCCCGCAGACACAGCGCGACTACGCCTACCATCAGGGTACGGCCTGGCCATGGCTCGGTGGATTCTACATGGAGGCGTGCCTGAGGGTGTACAAGTGCACGCGCCTGAGCTTCATACAGCGCCAGATGATAGGATATGAGGACGAGATGGTGCAGCACTGCGTGGGCACCATACCCGAGCTGTTCGACGGCAACCCCCCGTTCAATGGCCGTGGCGGCATATCCTTTGCCATCAACGTGGCCGAAGTGCTGCGCACATTAGAGTTACTCGAGAAATACAAATACTAAAAACATATAGGAGGACATAAAGCATGAAAGTACTAATGTTCGGTTGGGAGTATCCTCCTCATATCCTCGGCGGCCTTGGGACGGCCAGTTTCGGCATCACCGAAGGCCTGCATGCCCAGGGCGACATGGACATAACGTTCTGCCTGCCCAAGCCTTGGGGCGACGAGGATAAGACTGCTGCCCACATCATAGCTATGAACTGCGTGCCTATCGCATGGCGCGATGTCAGCCGCGACTACGTGGAGCGGCGCATAGGCAACGTCATGGAGCCAGACCTCTATTACAGTCTGCGCGACCATATATACGCCGACTTCAACTACATGAACGTCAACGACCTCGGCTGCATGGAGTTCTCTGGCCGCTATCCCGACAACCTGCATGAGGAGATAAACAACTACTCCATAGTGGCGGGAGTGGTGGCACGCCAGCAACAGTTCGACATCATACACGCACACGACTGGCTCACGTACCCCGCCGGCATCAACGCGAAGCACGTGAGCGGCAAGCCACTCTGCATACACGTGCATGCCACCGACTTCGACAGGTCGCGCGGAAAGGTCAACCCCACGGTGTATGCCATAGAGAAGGACGGCATGGACAATGCTGACTGCATAATGTGCGTGTCTGAGCTCACGCGTCAGACCGTGATAAACCAGTACCACCAGGACCCCCGCAAGTGCTTCACCATGCACAATGCGGTGTATCCTCTCCGCCAGGAGTTGCAGGACATACCTCGCCCCGACCACACAGGCAAGGACAAGGTGGTGACGTTTCTCGGCCGACTCACCATGCAGAAGGGCCCCGAGTACTTCGTAGAGGCCGCCAACATGGTGCTCCACCGCACGCGCCACGTGAGGTTCTGCATGGCAGGAAGCGGTGACATGATGGACCAGATGATATATCTCGCTGCCGAGTGCGGCATAGCAGACCGCTTCCATTTCCCGGGATTCATGCGCGGAAAGGAAGTGTACGAGTGCCTTAAAGACTCCGACGTGTACGTCATGCCGTCAGTGAGCGAGCCTTTCGGCATCTCTCCGCTGGAGGCCATGCAGTGCGGTACGCCCACCATCATATCCAAGCAGAGCGGCTGTGCCGAGATTCTCGACAACTGTATAAAGGTGGACTACTGGGACATCAATGCCCTTGCCGATGCCATGTACTCCATTTGCCACAACGAGAGCCTGTTCCACTACCTGCAGGATGAGGGCAAGCGTGAGGTAGACCAGATAACATGGGAGAAGGTGGGGCAGCGGATACGTAGCCTCTACGAGCGCACCATCAATCATCAACTATAACAGATAACTACAAACTATCATTCAGATGAAAACAATTTGCTTATATTTCGAGATACACCAGATAATACAGCTCAAGCGCTATCGTTTCTTCGACATAGGCACGGACCACTACTATTATGACGAGTATGAGAACGCACGCATCATCAGTGAGATAGCGGAGCGGTCGTATATGCCGGCCCTCACGGCCCTGCTCGACATGATAAAGCAGAACGGCAAGTACTTCAAGGTGGCGTTCTCGCTGTCGGGTGTGGGCATGGAGCAGCTCGAGCTGCACGCCCAGCAGGTCATAGAGAAGCTGCAGCAGCTCAACGATACGGGCTGTGTGGAGTTCCTGGCCGAGCCATACTCGCACGGACTTGCCTCACTGGTCAACGAGGACAGCTTCGCATCTGAGGTGAAACGCCAGTGCGAGAAGATGAAGGAGTACTTCGGCCAGTACCCCAAGGTGCTCCGCAACTCCTCACTCATATACAGCGACGACATAGGCCAGCAGGTGGCTCAGATGGGATTCAAGGGCATGCTCACCGAGGGCGCCAAGCATGTGCTTGGATGGAAGTCGCCGCACTACGTGTACAACTGCGTGCTCGCGCCTGAGCTGAAGCTCCTGTTGCGCGACATCACCCTGAGCGACGACATCTCCCTGCGCTTCAACAACAAGGAGTGGGAGGGCTTCCCGCTGTTTGCCGACAACTATGTAGACCGCATAGCCGCATTCCCCGAGGAGGAGAAGGTCATCAACATATTCATGGAGCTGTCGGCACTGGGCATCGCCCAGCCGCTGTCGAGCAACATACTCGAGTTCCTGAAAGCCATACCCACGTGCGCCAAGACCAAGGGCATAGACTTCGCCACGCCCTCTGAGGTGTGCGAGCGCTACGACAGCGTGGGCGGACTCGACGTACCCGACACCCTCAGCTGGACTGATGAGGAGCGTGACGTGAGCAGTTGGCTCGGCAACCCCATGCAGCGTGAGGCTTTCAACAAGCTGTACAGCATAGCCGACCGCGTGCGTATCGCCGACGACCCGCGCATCAACCAGGACTGGGACTACCTCCAGGCTTCCAACAACTTCCGCTTCATGACCACCAAGCCGTCGAGCGTAGGAGTAGACAGGGGCATATACAGCAGCCCGTTCGACGCGTTCACCAACTACATGAACGTGCTCGGCGACTTCCTCAGCCGTGTCAACTCGCTCTATCCCGACGAGATAGACAATGATGAGCTCAACTCACTGCTCACCACCATCAAGAACCAGGATGAGGAACTGGAGATGAAGAGCAAGGAGATAGAACGTCTGCAGACCAAGATAGAGAAGATAGAGGCCGCCGAGACGAAGCTCCGCGAGAAGGTGGAGAAGATGACTGAGAAGAGCGTCAAGGCAAAGGCCGCTGAGAAGAAACAGGCCCCCAAGCCCAAGAAAGCCGAGGAGGCACCTGCTGCCGCTAAACCTGCCGCCAAGGCCAAGACCGCCAAGTCTGACACGGCTAAAAAGGCCGCGAAGAAAGCCAAGGATGCTCCCAAGGCTGCGGAGTAGTGCCGCCTTGCGCCTCTGTGCAGCACCGCTTCTGCACGTCGGCCGTCTGCTGATGTGCTGCATGCCGGCATGTATGCCTTAATGGTCAGTGCATGCTGGTATATGAAAGGCGCGTGCTGTGATAAAATGCCGCTATATTATTTAAAATATGTACATGTATTAACGTTATACAATGATATTCTTTCTATTTGTTATAATAGTAGTGTTTATTGTTGCATATTGGATTAATAGGTAGGTAAACATTTATAGTCTGGAAGTCAATTGGCATCCAGACTATATTTTTTTGTCCCTTTTCTTGTCGAATACCGTTATTTTTTTTTAATTTTGTCACCATACAAAGCGCAATGGCCGTTGGCGCGACTTGCTGTCAGCCATGGGCTTATGGCCATTGCGTGAGATGTGTGTCAGGGCAAGCACACGGCCTCAATCCTAAAGCACGTGACATATTGTTTAACCATATAAGCAGTCTTAGTTATGAAGATCGGTATTCCAAAAGAAATCAAGAACAATGAGAACCGTGTTGGAATGACACCTGCCGGTGTCGCCGAGTTGATAAAGCATGGTCATGACGTGTATGTACAGCATACAGCCGGACAGAACAGCGGATTTCCCGATGAGGCTTACACTGCCGTAGGCGCGAGCATCCTCGCCACCATAGAGGAGGTGTATGCCGTTGCCGACATGATAGTGAAGGTGAAGGAGCCCATAGCTCCCGAGTATGCACTCGTGCGCAAGGGACAGCTCCTGTTCACCTACTTCCACTTCGCGTGCGAGCATGAGCTCACTGAGGCCATGGTCAAGAGTGGAGGCGTGTGCCTCGCCTACGAGACCGTGCAGCTTCCCGACGGCTCACTGCCGCTGCTCATTCCCATGAGCGAGGTGGCCGGACGCATGGCCACAATCAACGGTGCCTACTATCTTCAGAAGACGAAGGGCGGCAAGGGTAAGCTCATCTGCGGCGTGCCCGGGGTGAAGCCCGCCAAGGTGCTGGTGCTCGGTGGCGGCATAGTGGGGCAGACGGCAGCCCGTGTGGCCGCAGGTATGGGCGCCAATGTGGTCATCGCCGACGTGTCGTTGCCGCGTCTGCACGAGTTGTCTGTGACCATGCCGCCCAACGTAGACACCCTGTACTCCTCGCACCACAACATCGTGAGTGAGTTGCCCGACACCGACATAGTGATAGGCTCGGTGCTCATACGCGGCGACGCCACCCCTAAGCTCATCACGCGCGACATGCTCAAGCTCATGGAACCGGGCACTGTGCTCGTAGATGTGGCCATAGACCAGGGCGGATGCTTCGAGACATCGCACCCCACCACGCACTCCGACCCCGTGTATGAGGTTGACGGCATCGTACACTATGCCGTGGCCAACATTCCGGGTGCCGTGCCCAACACGTCTACTGCGGCCCTCACCAACGCCACTATGAAGTATGCCGTGGCACTTGCCGACAAGGGTTGGCGTCAGGCCTGCAAGGACGATGCCGCGTTGCGTGCCGGACTCAATGTCGTGGAGGGCAAGATAACGTTCAAGCCCGTGGCCGACCTCTTCGGCATGCCTTACACCGATGTGGCTGAGGTGTTGTGACATCTGTGCCATGACGGCTTGCGCGTGTAGGCGGCATCATGGCTTGTCGGAATAACATACAAATCGTACCAATTCAGTATTCAAGTTATACCTATTTGCAAAATGGGCCGTTTCGCAGTGCGATTCGGCCCATTTCGCGTCGTAAAACGGCCCATTTTGCACTGCGAAATGGGCCGTTTGCAATATACTGTGAATCATGATATTATGGAGGCGAATTACCGCTTGATTTCAAATCACGCAATCATAGCCGTCATGACAGCACATGCTGTATATTGATAAGTCTTTGAGTAGAATGTTGGAGACAAATAAAATCCCGACAGGGGCAAGCCTTGTCGGGAATAATACGCCGCGGTTTTGCAGCGGCTTGTGTTCAATACGGCCAAATATACAAAGCCGGTATTTATTGTATGCGGTCGGCTGCTCGTCTTATCCGTTCGCTTAGGTCAACGAGAGCACCGCGCAACTGTTCGCGTTCCTCGTCTGTAAAGGCTGTAGGCTTTTTGTTGCCATCGATGCCATCCAGCTTATGATAAAGCCAAGAGCCAGACCGTCCAAAATAGCGTTTAGCCAAATCGGCCCATGAAATGGAGATAAGAAGGTCGGACAACTGCGCCTTCATAGTGTCTGCCTGTGTCTGTTTGAGAATCATTACTGCCATATACTTATATGCTTTATAGATTTATATTTATTTTGTTATGATGCCAAGGGCGGTACCCTGTCGCCTGTCATTGGTCACTCCTCGCCATCGAGCTACTCGGTAATCAACCGTTCTACATAGTAGCGTAGCTCTGTACTGCCATTCGGGTAGCTCCTTTTGTAGTTGCGTCCTGCTTCTATTAGCTCGTACTCAAGTTCAGTTAATTTTACTTGTTTCATATTGTATATTTTGTTTAATTGAGCGTTGCAAATGTAATATTTTTATTTGTATTGCCAAAACTTATCAATACTTTTATTCGTATTATCTTGCTTTTGTTAATCCTTTATTATATAATGTGCAATATCGCATGTACTGCCATCACTTCATACAGCAGAGTGCGGCAATGGAAAAAATCCTAATATGTTAGGATTGCACGGCATGGCGATAATGCGTAATTTTGCAGTCGCTTATGAGAAATATAGAAAGAACCAACGCCTTGCTGCTCAGTGCGGCCTTCATGCTGTGTGCTGAAGGCATGGGAGCAGCCAACACAGTGACCGACCCTCTTACCGTACAGACCGACTCATCACGCGTCATCGACATAGATGAGGTAGTGGTGGTGTCGCAGCCCAAGGAACTTTTCCGTCTGCGCATGCAGCCCCTCAGCTCCACGTCGCTCGGCCCCCGTCAGCTCGGCAGCATACATGCCACCGACCTGCGCGACCTCTCGGCGGTGGTGCCGTCGTTTGTCATGCCGCAGTATGGCTCGCGTCTCACCTCCGCCATATACGTGCGCGGCATAGGCTCGCGCATCAACAATCCAGCCGTGGGGCTCTACTACGACGGCCTGCCCATCCTCGGCAAGGCCGCCTACAACACGCACTTCTACCAGACGGAGCGCGTTGACGTGCTCCGTGGGCCTCAGGGCACGCTCTACGGTCTTAATACCGAGGGCGGACTGATGAGGGTGTACACGCGCAGTCCGTTCAGCTATCAGGGCACGGACATCAGCATCGGCGCTGGCACCCGTTTCTACCGCAATGCCGAGGTGTCGCACTACGCCCACTTCGGCGACAGGGCTGCCCTCTCGCTGTCGGCGTTCTACAACGGGCAGAACGGATTTCTGCGCAACAGTTTCCTTGACAAGCGTGCCGACGACATAGACGAGTATGGCGGACGCGTGCGCCTTATGCTGCGCCCCACGGCGCACCTCACCGCCGACATCATAGCCGACTACCAGCACACGCGGCAGGACGGATTCGCCTATGGTGAGCTCGACGGGCAGACAGGCCGTGTGGCCAGTCCATCGGCAGGGCATCTCGGCAGCTACAAGCGCGACATGCTCAATACAGGCCTCATACTCAAGTACGCCGCCAACGGTCTGGAACTCAGCTCCACCACGTCGTGGCAGTATCTCAACGACCACATGTTCATGGATCAAGACTACGTGAGCGACGACTTCATGACGCTGCGCCAGTCGCAGCTCCAGCACTCCATAGCCGAGGAGCTGAGCCTCAAGGGCACGGCGTGCCGTTGGTGGCGGTGGACGGTAGGCGGCCTGTTCTCGTACCAGTGGCTCAAGACCACGGCTCCCGTAGGGTTCGGTGAGGCGTTCACCCGTCCCATAGCCACGCGTATGCAGGGCGTGATATACGATGCCATAGTGGGCAGCATGGCCACGCGCTTCAATCCCACACCGGGCGAGGCCGACTACGCACGTGCCCGCGCCATAGTAGACAGGGCCGGCGGCGTGAGCGTGGGCGGCCTGTCGATGGACGTGCCCGGCGCGTTTCACACGCCCATGCTCAACGTGGGTCTGTTCCATGAGTCGGGCTTCCGCATAGGCGACAGGCTGACGGTCAGTGCCGGGCTGCGCTACGACAGCCATGAGGTCAGCGCCGACTACGACACGCGTGCCGTGCTGTCGATGACGGCCCGTGTGATGGGTACTGAGGCTACGCGCACGCTCACGTCGGCACTTGCCAGCAATGTGGAGCATACCTACCGTCAGTTGCTGCCGAAGCTGAGCATCACGTGGCTGACCGACCGCGACGGCTCCAACCTCTACGCCGTGGTGAGCAAGGGCTACCGCGCCGGCGGATTCAACATACAGATGTTCTCCGACATCCTCCAGACCGAGATAATGCAGCATGGCCGCATGCTGTCGGGCGGCGACTACGAGGTGAAGCACGACCAGGCGGCCTATGAGCGCGTCCGCAACACCATATCCTATAAGCCGGAGACGAGCTGGAACTACGAGGTCGGCATGCACGCCAATCTCTTCGGCGGCAGCATGCAGCTCGACTTGGCGGCTTTCTACACACGCATAGGCAACCAGCAGCTCTCGGTCATGGCCTCAGACTACGGTTTCGGCCGCATGATGGTCAACGCGGGGCGCAGCCGTAGCTGCGGCATGGAGCTGTCAGTGCGCGGCTCTGCCCTCGACGACCGCCTGTCGTGGACTGCCAGCTACGGCCTCACGCATGCCACCTTCCGCGACTATACCGACAGCGTGCGCGTAGATGGCCACTACACCCCAGTGAGCTATGCCGGCAAGCGCGTGCCCTTCGTGCCCATGCATACCATAGGGGCGGCGGCCGACTACCGTCTGCCCCTGACATCGGGGGCCGTGGAGTGGGTGACCTTCGGGCTCAACATGACGGCCACTGGCAACATCTACTGGGATGAGGCCAACACCTACCGCCAGCGCATGTATGCCGTAGTGGGTGCTCATGCCGACGTGAAGGTGGGCCGCGCCACCATATCGCTGTGGGGGAAGAACCTCACCGACACCCGTTACAGCACCTTCGCCGTGGGCAATGCGGCCACGGGCCAGACGCGGTGGTTCGCGCAGCGCGGCATGCCCATACAGGCAGGAGTGGATGTGAGGATGAGCTTCTGATGACAATCCGTAGCCTCGGGGCACGCTTTTAGGATAATACGTTACAAAACAATGCGCCACGGCGCGGAATAACAAAAAAACACAACCCGGCATGAATTTTGACTATGCGTCTGTTCATGGGTTGTGTTTTTTTGACTAATTTTGCAATATGGCAAGAGACTCACACTTCGAAAACTCACACCGCAGGGTGCTCCTCGTCTACACGGGAGGCACCATCGGCATGGGCCGCAACCCGATGACGGGGGCGCTGGAGCCGCTCGACTTCAACCATCTCATAGAGAACGTCAACGAGTTTGCGTATCTCAACACCCAGATAGACACCTACCAGTTCAGTCAGCCTCTCGACTCCAGCGACATGAATCCTCGCCACTGGGCCAACCTCGTGAGGATAATAGCACGCAACTACAACTCATACGACGGCTTCGTGATACTCCATGGCACAGACACCATGGCCTACACGGCATCGGCACTGTCGTTCATGCTCGAGAATCTCACCAAGCCCGTCATCCTCACCGGCAGCCAGTTGCCCATAGGGCAACCGCGCACCGACGGCAAGGAGAATCTCATCACGAGCATAGAGATAGCGTCTACCTACGACGACATGGGGCATGCCGTCATCCCCGAGGTGTGTATCTATTTCAGCGGACGGCTGCTGCGAGGCAACAGGAGCACCAAGCAGAATGCCGATGGTTTTGATGCCTTCGAGTCGTTCAACTACACGCACCTCTGCGACGCGGGCGTGACGTTCACCTACCACCACCACGACATACTGAAGCCCGACTTCTCGCGTCCCATGATACCGCACACGGCCATGGACACCAATGTGGTGGTGTTCTCGCTGTTTCCAGGCATTCAGGAGAGTCTCGTGCGCCATGTGCTCGAGACTCCTGAGCTGCGCGGCATAGTGATGCGCAGTTTCGGCAGCGGCAATGCGCCGCGTGCCTCATGGCTCATCAAGCTGCTCAAGGAGGCGTCCAAGCGCGGCGTGACCATAGTGAACATCAGTCAGTGCCTCACGGGATATGTGGAGATGGGACGCTACGACACTGGCTACCAACTGAAAAGCGTGGGCGTGGTGAGCGGCTACGACAGCACCGTGGAGAGTGCCGTCACGAAAATGATGTACCTTCAGGCACGATACACCGACTGCCACATCATCCGCAACCTGATGAACAAGTCGCTCTGCGGCGAGATTACGGTGTAGGGGCAGGGACATTAATAGGGACGAGGCCATTTCCTCGCCCCAATTAATGGAGAATACTGATGGAGTATGTGATGGGCAAATTGTGTTGTCTGCTATATTTGGAATATATATAATGTTAAGAAATGGTGAGACTTGTGTTATGAAATACGCATGTATTTATTTCATCTACATTCTCTTTCTTAATATTAATGCTATGTTTTCTACAATTCCCGTAACCAATGCATTTCCCATAAGGAATGCACGTCGTAAGTCTGACGAGCCAAAGGTGTGGTTGTCGGGGAACATATTTAAACGTTCAAGTTCCACAGGAACAAGACGGCGATAGCGGCCGCTTTCTGTTTTGATGATATGTTTGAAACGTGAAGGCCCCGCACCTCCTTCACCTGTAATGATGGTTCTTGATGCTCGGTCGAGATAGTCAGGAAAGGCCATTGCTCCTTCGCTGTATTTGTACTCAAATCCTGTAGACTTGTTGATGCGCTTCAGCGACTTAGAACCCTTTTGGTATTCCCACTTGGGCAAATCTTCATCTGATATGAAAAACTCGTTAGGCACAGTGATTTCATCCACAAGAATATCTCCTAAAGTGATATATGGGCCATCATATTCAGGGGTAGTGTCAAGTGTGTACACTATTCCATCTGACATAACGCCAGAGTTTTTGAATGGACTTTCCTTTTTGCCTTTGTTGAAATTGTCTGAAACATCGGCTATGTCTTTGCTTATTCCAAATGAATGAGTCTTGTTGTCTTTTTCAGTACAGCAGAATGCCTGTGGCAGAATGCCGTCCTCAAGAATCCACTCAAACTTGTTTTCTTTTGACGCAAACTGTTTTGCAAGTTTTGTTTTTTGATGATATGCTACAATGTAAGTACGGCGGCGACGTTGCGGCATACCATAGTCGGCTGCATTTATAATGCGCCATTCTACTGTGTAACCAAGACTTGAAAGAGAAGAAAGAATGATAGCAAAGTCACGTCCTCTTTGTTTGGCGGGAGAGTTGAGAAGGCGGTCCACATTTTCCAACATCAGATAGTTTGGACGTTTGTCGTCTTTCTCTTTCAGTATGCGATAGATTTGCCACCAAAGCACACCTTTCTTTCCTTCTATTCCATCAGAGCGTTGCAATGTTGTAGCAACAGAATAGTCTTGGCAAGGGAAGCCGCCACAAAGTAAGTCGCAGTCTGGTATTTCTGCGGTAGGGACGGTTGCGATATCTTCATTGGAATGCCCGTCAACACCAAAATGACGACAATATATAATACTTGCGTCTTGGCGTTTGGTAGAAGGCTCCCATTGATTGTTCCAGATAGTTTTGTAGTGTTTGGAAGCTCTTTCAAGGCCAATTCTAAAGCCACCGACACCAGCAAATAGTTCGACAACTTTGATGTCACTTTCATTTACTTCTGGCAGTACGTTGTCAAACAATCTCAATTCTCGTACTCGTCTATGGGCATTGTAAGAATACGTTGCTATAGGTTCGCAAAGCATTCCGTTATCCGCTATTTCTATTTCTTCTATATTATAGTTCATTTTCTATTATATTCCTTACGTATTTCTGATTAAACCAATAACAATACTTCTTAACCATTCCGCCATTAGGATTTTCCGTTAGGTCGTTAGCGACTTTTGCTTTTGGACGGACGTGAAAGTTGTTGTCATCCTTTGCATTCCAAAAATATAGTGGTGAAATATGATTTTCCAATATGTTATGTCGTATATTGTTCCAATATGCTTTTGCAATATCAAGGTCTTTGGGTGACATAGTCCAAAACGCCACTTTTTCAAGTTTGTATTCAGGCTCGGCCTTGCCGTTTGGCAGTTGCAGTACGTTGTCCGTTTCTCGGAATATTACGAACATAAAACGACTTGTAAACAACTCGTACAATCTGGAATCAGTCCATTCTTCACAGTCGGACACTTCTTGATAGTCTATGTTCTCAAAGGACATGGCTTCCTTTATTACTCCAGTTTTCTTTATACGGATTGTTTTCATCGTAAGACCAGACTTTTCAAACTCTTCCGATTTGTTTACATTACAGACATTGCCTTTTCCAGCAATCATGTTGGATATTATAAAGTACTTTGATTTAGAGTTTGATGGCTCGATATCAAGTATATTGCATATTTGCCGATAAGTCTTACCGTAATATTTATTGAATCTGCTTAGTAAGATTTCGTCAACGGAATTGTTTCTCAACTCATCAACAGAGAACATCGTTTCCATAATCGGCTTATGCAGTTCGTAGTTGCAATAAGCACCGTCTTGATTGTTTTTCTTAATTTCATCAAGCACAATGCGCATGTATGCAGTTTTCAAACTCCAAGCACGGCGAGATGCCCACATTTCATTATTGTGTTGAGGCACCAATGAGTCTCCTTTTTGTCCTTTCCGGCACGCACCAAGATACATTGTATCTCCTTCTGATAATGTATGCGCTTGGCCGTTTCTTATCTTGTTGATGATGGTATCATAGTCTTTACGTATAATCAGCAAGTCCTTTTCTGGAATCTTCCACAATACAGTGAAAAGAAATCGTAGGTCAAGTTTTGAGACTTTAGGATTGTGCAGATAAAACATTATAAGCATAATCAAGCATTTCTGGTAGAAGTGAGACTCCTCAAAACTTTTGTTCCAGTCCGCCGTATAGTTTATCATGCTGCATACAAGTCTCTCTTTTATCAGCAACTCCTTCTTTATTGACTCTTTCAGTGGAGTACACTTCAATTCCGCATTTACAAAAGCGAAGTCTGCTTCTTGGCGAGAATTTAGGTCGTATTTGAAGAATATCTCTTCCACCAATTGTCCCAAACTTCCTTTACCCTTATGCTCTTTTGCATTGGAAGCAAAATCTCGCAAACATTTATTTACTAACTGTTTGCTATAATTGAAAATAGAAGAAATATCCTTTTCGTTGTATGGTAAGTTGGTCATTTGCTGTTTATATTGTTAATTTGTTGGTGGAATTACTTTAGTACATGGCAATTGTTGGCAGCGGTATTACCGCGTCATGCTTGCTTTATCCAGCGCTTCACCTTCATTTTCAGGCTCCATGGCAGCATCTGCGCTACCATTTGTATGAGGTTGAACAGGCCGAAGTGCAGACTGTCCTTTATGTTTCTCAGCAGCGATGAGTGCGTGTATTGGTACCTGAGCAGCACCTCGCATACTTCGGCGAGGTCGGACTTGTCGTCTATGTACTTGCGGAGGCAGGGGGGGATGTCGCCTCCTGCGGCGCGGCGTTTGATGACGGCTATGATGTGGCCGTTGTCCATTCGCCTCACTTCTACTGAGGCAAAGGAGCCGAGCATTTGCGATATGTTGTACCGCTCGGCCTTGTTCCATATTATGAGTTCGCTGTTTTCCTCATTGATGTTGTATTGGTGGAAGCCCTTGTATTGCTCCATTTCCGCCTCGTTGGGGTGGTGGTTGAGGTATAGTATGCCGCCTTCCTTGAGCGAGGTGAGGGCCTCCACTATGCCCTTCACGGGTGCCGATGAGTGGTCGAGGGCGTTCTGTATGGTTATAAGTGTGGCATCGCCGTGTACGAATGCCGACAGATATTCCGCCATTCCGAACTCTATCGGCGGCAGTTGCTTGCCGTGCTTTCTCAGAATGCGGTTGAAGTGTATGGCCAACGGGTCTACATAGTGTATGTCGAGGGGCAGCATGCGGCCGTCTTTCTGTATGTTGTTGCCCACGGCGTAGCTCATGCCGCAGCCCACGTCATACACCTTCGGGTCTTTCTCCGATGCGAGGAAGCTGTTGGCATCAAATCCTTCAAGGTTTATCACGGAGCCGTAGTCGGCCCATCCCATCATGCCCTTGAAGGTGTGGGGCCATCTGTACACGTTGTTCCAGAACGCCACTTCGTATGATATGCCGTCAAGCCACTTCTGGGTGATGCTCGTATTGTGTTCTTTATTCATGAGTCGTTGCGTGATAGTTGCAGCCTTTAGGCCACGGAGGCCACGGCTATGGGTTGCAAAAATAAGCATTATAATTCAAACAGGCAAGTCATGCGTGGCAATATTTTAGGCATATTACGTAGTGTTATTAGCCATGTTATGCTGTGCTATTCACATTATTGCGCTGCATTATTAATCCTATCGCGTCGCTTTATGGGGGCTGTCACGTCGTGTTTATGCTACATTTGTGTGTCGTGATGGGTGTAGAAGTGTAAAAAATATGTACATGAGTGTCCAGTTTTTAGACACTGTGTGATTTTGGTGTTTGTAGGTATGATGCTCATTATCAGTGTTTTTGATGTTTTGGCATGCTTTTGGCATAGTTATAAGTGTAAAGAAACGATATATTATGAACAAGACATTTATACTTTCCGCAGTCGTCATGCTGGTCACACGGATACATGCCCAGGTGTCGCTCGACTCGTGCATAAGCTACGCCGTGAGCCACAGTACAGCCGTGGAGATGCAGCGTGTGAGCGCCCGGCAGGCACAGGCCGACTACCGCTATGCCAAGGCCGCGCTGCTGCCGAGCGTTGGGGCCAACGTGAGTGCGCAGTGGAGCTGGGGCCGCGGTATCAATCCCGAGACCAACGTATATAATAATGTGACGACATTCAACAACTACTACAACCTCTATGCCTCGCTTACGCTCTTCGATGGCGGCCGTACCATCAACGCCCTGCGTCAGGCACGGCTGCTCAAACGGTCATCGTCGGCCGCCATAGCCAAGGCCCGTGACGCCAAGGCCATAGAGGTGATGCAGTGCTATGTGGATGCTGTGTATGCCAGCCAGTGCATAACGCTTGCCAGCCGCAAGCTCAGTGAGAGCCGCGACCTGCTGTACAAGACCCGCCGTATGATGGAGCTTGGCACGAAGAGTCGCCCCGATGTGGCACAGGTGGAGGCGCAGGTGGCCGAGGACGACTACAACCTCACGCACCAGCGCAACGAGGCACAGCGTACCATGCTTGCCCTCAAGGCCGCCATGAACTGGCCGTCGGACACCGTGCTGATGCTCGACACCACGGTGTGCGTGCCGCCACTGCCGCAGACCGACTCCGCTATCGATATATACCGCGCCTTCGAGTACCGCTCGCCCGAGGTGGCTACGGCACGCACTGCGGTGGAGTCGTCGCGACTGTCTTGGCTTCAGCAGCGCGGCGCGTTGCTGCCTACGCTGAGCGTTGAGGGCGGCATCAGCACCAACTACTACCAGAACCTATCGCAGCCAGGCTCCGTACCGTCATTCGCTACGCAGTTCAGCAACAACCGTGGCGAGTACGTAGGCATAAGCTTCTCCATACCTATATTCGTGTCATCGGCATGGAGGGCCACGTGCCGCGCACGCAGTGAGTGGCAGACGGCCGCCATAGAGCTTGAGGACACGCGCCGTAGGCTCCACGACAACGTGTGCCAGGCCGTGATGGACCGCGATGCTTACGCCAAGGAGATAGTGCAGATGGAGCGCAAGGTGACGAGCGACTCCGTGGCCCACCACCTCAACACGCGCAAGTACGAGGAGGGCATGCTCTCCACATTTGAGCTGCACACGTCGGGCCAGACGCTCATAGAGAGCCGTATAAGACTGTTACAGATGCGGCTGCTGTTTGTCATCAAGCAGCGGCTGGTGGATTACTACAAGTCAGGACGAATCTGAAAAACATCATAGTAATGGATATAGAGATAAAGAAAAAGCATTATGCCATACCACGCCGCTACTGGCCGTGGATTGGCGGCACCGCAGCAGTAGTGGCCATAGGTGCGTGGTTTGCCATGAGCAACCTCTCCAGTACCCTGCGCGTGGAGCGTCGCGGACTCAGTATAGGCACCGTGGTGAGGGCGCAGTTTGACGACTATGCGAGCCTCGACGGCACCGTAGTGCCCGTCAGCGTGGTGCAGATAAGCCCCGAGGAAGGGGGCGTAGTCATGGAGAAAGTGGTGGAGGAGGGCACGCACGTGCGCAAGGGCGACGTGATAGTGAGGCTCTCCAACTCCAGTCTCGACCTGCAGATACTCAACGCCGAGAGCGAGTTGGCCGAGAAGCAGAACATGCTCCGCAACACGCAGATAAGCATGGAGCAGGAGGGTCTCGCCAACCGCAACGACCTACTCCAGCAGGACATGGAGGTAGAACGCAAGCACCGTGCCGCCGACCACATGGCTGCGCTCTACAAGGAGCAGCTCGTGTCGCGTGAGGACTACCTCCAGGCCAAGGAGGACTACGACCTGGCACGCAAGAAGCACGCCCTCATAGACAAACGCATAAAGCAGGACGCACGCTACCGCACGGCACAGACCGCGCAGATGACCGAGAACCTCGACAACATGCGTCAGAATCTTCAGCTCGTGCGTGAGCGCAAGGCCAAGCTCGAGGTGCGCTCCGCCATCGACGGCGAGGTGGGAACCCTCGACGTAGACCTCGGCCAGAACATACAGCCGGGCGAGAAGATAGGCGTGGTCAACGACATGAGCGACTACAAGATACAGGCCATGGCCGACGAGCACTACATAGACCGCGTGCATGCTGGACTGACCGCTACGTTCGCAAGCGGAGGCAAGACCTACCGTCTGCGTGTGCGTAAGGTGTTCCCACAGGTCAAGGACGGCCGCTTCAAGGTGGAAATGGTGTTCGACGGCGCACGCCCCAAGAACATACGCACCGGCCAGTCCTACTACGTCAACATGCAGCTCGGGCAGCCCAAGCAGGCGGTGCTCATACCCAAGGGCACGTTCTACAACCTCACGGGTGGCCAGTGGATATTCGTGCTCGACAAGAATGGCGACAAGGCTTACCGCCGCAACATCACCATAGGCCGCCAGAATCCGCGCTACTACGAGGTGACGAGCGGACTCGAGCCGGGCGAGCGTGTGATAACGAGCGGCTACGAGGGGTACAAGGATAACGAGGTGCTGATAATAAAGTGACACACAGAATACAAAAAATCACGTTATGAATATAAAATCCATTTCACTGAAGTCTTATCTTACGTTTCTGTCACGTAACAAGGCTTACACCCTGATCAACATGCTGGGATTCTCGCTCAGCCTGATGTTCGTCATCATCATAACCCTCTACACGGAGCAGGAGTTCGGCGTAGACAAGTCGATAGACAATGCCGACCGCATATACTCCGTGTGCATGGGGTCGGGAGACAGTGGCGGCAAGACTGCCGAGGGCACGGGCTGGCGCATACAGCAGACGCTGAAGAACGCTTTTCCCGACATCGAGATGACGTGCGCCGTGACGGCCGGTGACACGTACATGCTCGACAAGCAGGACAACAGCGTGAGCACTGACATACTGTTTGCCGACTCCACGTTCTTCCGTATGATATCCATACCGCTCGTCACGGGCGACCGCCAGCGCGTGCTCGACCAGCAGAACTCCGCCGTGGTGAGCGAGGAGTACGCCCGCAAGATGTTCGGCGATGCCGACCCCATAGGGCAGCAGTTGCGCTTCAAGGACGAAGGCAAGTCCAGTGTGTCGCTGCGCGTGACAGGAGTGTTCACGTCTACCGACGGCACCTCGTTTCCACATGCCGACGTGGTGATACGCTTCGAGAACGTATCTGTGTTCACTCCGTCTATCACCGCTCCCGAGATGAACAACGCCGCCGGCACCACCGTGCTGCTGCTGACGCGTGAGGGCAGCGACATCATGTCCAAGGAGAGGCAGATGGACAAGGTGCTGAAGGACATGGGCTTCTGGATATACAACATGCCCGGCCTTGACACGCATACCAAGCTGCTGCGCCTGTCAGACCGCTACTTCTCGGATGTGGAGGCGGTGTCGGGCATCGGCGACTTAATGTCGCGCCGTGGCGACTTCCGACTCGTCACGGTGCTGTTTGCCGTGGCGCTCATCATACTGGTGTTCTCCATCACCAACTACGTCAATCTCACCGTGGCGCAGTCGTCATACCGTGCCAAGGAGATGGCCACACGGCGGCTGCTTGGCTCCCAACGCTCCGACATCATGCTGCGGCTCATAGCCGAGTGCTCGCTGCTGTGCCTGGCATGCCTGGCCGTAGGCGTGGCCCTGTCGGCCGTGGCCCTGCCTTATGCCAACCATCTGCTCGACACCGACATGAGGTTTGCTGACCTCCTGACCGTCGGCAACATAGGCGCGGCCGTGGTGTTCGTGCTGCTCGTGGGGCTGCTCTCAGGACTGCTCCCTGCCATCGTCATATCGCGTGCCAAGCCCATAGACGTGGTGCGTGGCACGTTCAGGCTGCATACCAAGATGCGCTTCAGCCGCGTGTTCATAGTGTTCCAGAACATCATGACGATATTCATGATAGCGGCCTCGCTCACCATGGTGCTGCAGGTGCGCCACCTCGTGGGTGCTCCCTTGGGCTACGACTACAAGCACTTGGTAGTGTTGCCAGCCGGCGGCGACAGCATACAGACGCGCACCCTGCTCACTGAGCTGCGCAAGCTGCCCTGTGTGACTGGTGTGACGGCGTGCCAGGGCTATCCGTTCGACGGCGGCAACAACAACACCACCAACATAGACAACCGCACTCTCAGCTTCCAGGTGCTGCAAGGCGATGCCGACTACATGCGCACGCTCGGCATAAAGCTCCTGCGCGACTACCATCTCGATGACCCAGAGGCGGCGTATGTCAACAAGCAGACGCTCGCTGAGCTCGGGCTTCCGATGGATGCACGCAGCTTCAGGGTGAACAATGGCGTGGAGCATATACGCGGTGTGATAGACGACATAAAGATACGCACCGTCACCAGCGACCAGCATCCGCTGCTCATATACATCAGCAAGGAGATGAAGTACCCGTGGAACATACTCGTGCGTGTGCGTGGCGACGAGTCTGAAGCCTATGAGCGCATAAAGGACGTGTACCGTAATGTCACGGACATGGACTTGACCACTATTGCCGACACGCCGTATCTCGACCAGCTCATAAGCCAGGAGTATGTGCAGGAGAAGCGCATATCCACCATCGTCACGCTGTTTGCCACCATAGCCATCATCATATCGCTGTTAGGGCTTGTGGCCATGAGCACCTACTTCATAGAGCAGCGCCGCAAGGAGATAGCCATACGCAAGGTGTTCGGCAGCACGTCGCGGCAGATATACGTGCGGCTCGTGCGCACCTTCCTGTCATACGTGGGCGTGGCCTTCGTCATAGCCGTGCCGCTGATATACCACTTCATGACGCAGTGGCTCTCCAACTACAACTACCGCATAGACCTCGGCCTGTGGATATACGCCGTGGCTGGAGCCACGTGTCTGCTCGTGTCGTTCGCCGCTGTCATGGTGCAGAGCCACCATGCCGCCAACACCAACCCGGCGGAGAGCATAAAGATGGAGTGACGGCTGTGCCGCATGGCAGTGGCTTGAGGGCCGCCGCCAGTTGATAGGCAAGAATGATTCTCTGATTCTTAATAGTAAAAATGAAATAGTATATTCAAGTATAAAACTGGTTCAGAACAAAAACAAAAGGATATTATGATAAAGATAGAAAACATCAAGAAGTCGTTCCGCACGGAGGATGTGGAGACAATAGCTCTCAACGGAGTGTCGTTTGAAATAAGTGACGGCGAGTTCGTGGCCATTATGGGGCCGTCGGGATGCGGCAAGTCCACGCTGCTCAACATCCTCGGGTTGCTCGACAACCCCACGTCGGGCACCTATCTGCTCAACGGCAAGGACGTGTCGGCACTGCGCGAGAGCGAGCGCACGGACGTGCGCAAGGGCGAGATAGGGTTCGTGTTCCAGAGCTTCAACCTCATAGACGAGCTCAACGTGGAGGAGAACATCGCCCTGCCGCTGACCTACATGGGCATACCCGCGGCCGAGCGCAAGCGCCGCGTGCATGACGTTATGAAGCGTATGAGCATATCACACCGCGCACATCACTTCCCGCATCAGCTCTCCGGCGGCCAGCAGCAGCGCGTGGCCATAGCCCGTGCGGTGGTGGCGGAGCCCAAGATAATACTTGCCGACGAGCCCACCGGCAACCTCGACTCCAAGAACGGCGCCGAGGTGATGGACATGCTGCTCCAGCTCAACCGCGAGGGCACCACCATAATGATGGTCACTCACAACGAGCACGACGCGAGCATGGCCCAGCGCACCATACGCATGTTCGACGGCAACATAGTGGAGGAGTAGGCACTGCGTGGCGTAGTGCTGAGGAGTGCCGCTCACATCCTTATGAGCAGCATGTAGCACGCGGTGCCCACGGCTATCGACCACATCATGTTGCGCCGCCACACGTGCATGGCCACGGTGGCGGCTACGGCCACAAGCTGGCTTGCGGCGTCTGGCAGCGTGGTGCCGTGCGACGGCAGTCCGCGCAGACAGTACACCACAAGCAGGGCGAACATGGCGGCCGGCAGCACCTTGCCCAGATATACTATGTACTTGGGCGTGGGCCGTCCGGGCCGCAGCATGATGAATGGCGTGAAGCGTGTGAGCATGGTGGTCGCTACGGCCATGGCCACGGTTATTATCTGTTGTGTAGTTGTCATGATGCAGTGGTGTGGTTTGTTGTAGTGTCGTGGTGTGCGGTGTGCGTGCGCGGCCCACGCTATGCGCCGTATTGATTGTCGAGCCTATGGCGCATCAGGGTGAGCATTAAGCAGCTACGCCCTGCAAGGCATAAGAGCGGTCGGTGGTACTTGACCGCTTCTTATGTGCTTGCAGGGCGTAGTAGTGTCTTGTCGGTAGTGGTTCTGCGTGGCCGTCAGAACGGGAACAGCATGGGCAGCACGCCCACCATCACGAGGCCCATGATGACTTGCAGTGGCAGACCCACGCGTATGTAGTCCATGAAGCGGTAGCCGCCGGCTTGCATCACGAGGGCGTTGGGTGGGGTGGAGAACGGTGACGCGAAACACATGCTTGCCCCGAGCGTCACGGCGAAGAGCAGCGGATATGGGCTTATGCCCGTGGTGGTGGCAGCGGTGATGGCTATCGGAGCCATGAGCACGGCGGTGGCGGTGTTGCTGATAAACATCGTGAGCAGCGACGTGGTGAAGTATATGCCGGCGAGCAGGGCATACGGACTTGCCGTGCCGAGGTTGTCGGCGAGCAGACGCGCCACCATGGCCGAGGCCCCTGTCTTTTCCAGTGCCACCGACATGGGCAGCATGGCGGCGATGAGCAC
>JALFIM010000089.1 GCA_022775985.1 Prevotella sp. | reverse complement strand
CGATGGTACTGCAATGCAATGCGGGAGAGTAGGTAACCGCCTTCTTTTTTTTGAGAGGAGCCATGCAACTGGTGTTGCGCGGCTCCTCTTTTCGTATTGGCAGGAATCGGGGATTGGGCTTGCGGAAAATGAGTGAGAGTCTGCTTGGCTGGAAATGGGAAGTTGGCAAGGCGCACCCGATAAACCAGGGTGCTAAGCGTACAGCTTGGGTCAGTAGCTTGCTTGGTTAGCCTGAAGAGAAAGAACAGGGAAGTGGGCAATATGGCAAATGTTGCCTTGTGTGCATGTTTTGCCCGTATGTATTCATGCCCTGCCTTGGCATGAATGCCTTTATATATAATGTGTGATACGGAAATGTGTTATATTATAATAATGATATAGTCTAAACTTTTGTTGGTGTCAATAGAATATTAGTGTTTTGGTATTATGAGCAATGATATAATGGGATGTGCCGATGAGTATGTTACTTTGAGGCAAGGCATGGTGGCAGAAGGCTTTTATAGTGAGAAGCGGAGTAAGTTTCTCGCTTTTGCTTTGCATGTGGACAGCGAGGAGAAAGCGAAGGAAGTGCTCACTTCTTACCGTAAGCGTTTCTTTGATGCCCGTCATGTCTGCTATGCCTACGTGGTGGGATGGGGCGACTCGGCGGTGTCGCGTGCCAATGATGACGGCGAACCCAGCAATTCAGCAGGCAAGCCTATCTTGGGTCAGATAGTAAAACAGGAATTGACAAACGTCATTGTCATTGTAGTAAGATACTTCGGTGGTGTGAAGTTGGGCACAGGTGGATTGATGGTAGCCTATCGCACAGCCGCCAGTGATGCCTTGGAGCATGCAGAGACAGAGAGGAGAATAGTAGAGGAGACGGTGGACTACTCTTTTCCGTATGTCATGATGAATGATGTGATGCGGGTAATCAAGGAAATGAAACCACGGATTGTAGACCAGAAATTTGACAATACCTGTCAGATTTCATTGGCGATAAGAAAGTCTGAAGCTCAACGGTTGAGGGACAGATTGGCTAATCTTGCCTTTTCGGATTAGCTTGCTTATCGCTCATATCATGAAAAACACACTAAGATTACACATTAAAGACTACTGCCCCTAAATGTTCTGTAAGTATTCAATTGTAGGTGTAATTGTCATAACAACAATGAACTTCAGTTAAACAAATTTAAAAATGGGGGGGTAAAACGCCGATAGCGTTATTATGGAATAATAACACAAGGAATATAGTTTCATAAAAGACAACACACCGATGAGAAAATCATATATAAAACCCCACATAATGGTAGTGGCTTCTATCGCTACGGAGATATGTGCCGCCTCTGATAAGTACAACACATGGCACGTAGACCACAACGGCGACCACCCGTCAGACATAGAGAAGTCTGACGACTACGGCAAGATAATATACGATGACGGCTCCATACCGTCGGGTGCCAGTGACCCGTTCAACCTCGACAACTGGTAAAGTGGCGGCGCATGTAGGCCGTAGTCCTATATCATAGTACGGACTTATAACGTATTGGATATATACAGTACGGCCTTACACCGTATAGGTCATATACAAGCACAGGCTGCAAAGGGCAATAGTCCTTTGCAGCCTGTATTCGTTATTGTCGTTGTCAACTGATGCTTCAAGCAGCAATTCGCTTTTTTATGGTATCGCTCCACGGCGCAGGGCAGTGGGCGTGTGCGGCTTGTCAGTGGCTTACGGCATGCCTCACCTCTTCAGGTGCGACTTGTCCTTGCCGTTGAAACTCTTCACCTTCATGCCGAGCTGGTCGGGGAGAATGGCGTTGAGGAATATGCCCACGAGGGCGGCGAGGGCCAGTCCTGATATGGTGATGGGGCCAATCTGCACTCCGCCGTCCGTGCCGTACTGCACTCCAATAGACACTACGAGTATGAGCGCGGCCACGAACACGTTGCGTGATGACGAGAAGTCAACCGATGTCTCCACGAGGTTTCGCACGCCCACGGCCGATATCATGCCGTAGAGTATGAGGCTCACGCCGCCTATCGTGGCCGACGGCATCAGTCCTATGAGGCACGCGAACTTAGGGCAGAAGCTGAGCAGTATGGCGAAGCATGCCGCCAAGCGTATCACGGCAGGGTCGAACACCTTGGTGAGGTTGAGCACGCCTGTGTTCTCGCCGTATGTAGTGTTGGCCGGGGCACCGAAGATTGATGCCAGCAGCGTGGCCATACCGTCGCCGCAGAGCGTGCGGTGCAGTCCCGGGTCCTTGATGAAGTTCTTGCCCACCGTGCTCTGTATGGCGCACATGTCGCCTATATGCTCCATGATGGTGGCGAAAGCTATGGGGAAGATGGCTATGACAGATGTCACGATGAGGTCTATGTCGGGAGCCTTGGCCACAGCCAGTGCCGTGCGCTGCATGTCAATAGGCAGACCCACCCATGCCGCCTCATGCAGCTTGGCGAAGTCTACCTCGCCCATTGCCGCAGCCAGCAGGTACGAGCCGAGCACTCCGAGGAGTATGGGCACAATCTTTATAATGCCCCTGCCCCAGATAGACGAGCCTATCACTATGGCTATGGCCGTTATGGCGAGGAGCCAGTTTTGCTGGCAGTTGCTTATGGCCGAGCCCGACAGCGTGAGTCCTATGGCTATGACCATAGGCCCCGTCACCACTGGAGGGAAGAAGCGCATCACCTTCTCCGTGCCGAACATCTTCAGCAGGAAAGCCATCACGAAGTACAGCAGCGATGCCGCGGCCACGCCGAGACACGCGTAGTTGAGTGCCATCTCGTCGGTAAGTCCCTGGCTCACGCACAACTGCTTGACCGAGGCGTAGCCTCCGAGAAACGCGAAGCTTGAGCCAAGGAATGCGGGTACCTTCATCTTGGAGACCAGATGGAAGATGAGCGTGCCCACACCTGCAAAGAGCAGCGTGGCACTAACGTCGAGACCTGTGATGAGCGGCACGAGTATTGTGGCCCCAAACATCGCGAACAGATGCTGTACGCCGAGCACTGTGAACTTGAGTTTTCCCAGTTTGCGGGCATCGTATATGCCCTGGTTGTCTGTGTTCATTACTTTATTATTTTACTATTGGATTTGTAGGTCGTTACTGGTTTGCGTGAGTTTCAGCGTGAGTCGGCACATACTGGGCCGCAGCTTGACTTCTGCAAAGTTACTAATATTTGTCGACATAACCTGTTGCCAGAATCAATTTAGGCTCTTTATTCTCCTGCGTCACATATATAAATATGTATATATTGGCTCTCGTTATTTGTTAACGTTTGCTAAATGCAATAGTTCGTGTCAAAAACTTTGCAATAAATTTGCGGTATTTCGCTAATTTTTATAAATTTGCGGTGGTATATAATAATTAAAAATAAAAAACGAAGTGCTGATGACCGCATGTCATGCCTGACAAGCCGAATACATGACGGGCATCAGAATACGAATGAAGCTCGTAAGGTAAGAAACGTAACAATAACCAAAACCTACCCACTACAACATCCACACCGACAGCGCAAGACTCTGCGTGTGGTTGTACGGCATCCATTACTTAACAACTAAAAACGTACAGACCTATGGTAAGGACTACCCCCCCGATAAGGACTATACCCCCATGAGCATAGCCGCATGGCAGACTATATTTAAGGTTGCCATGCAACACCGTATGTCAGACTCCGCTTGAGACTGGCACGATATGATAGTACCCCAACCACATCCCACAAAAATACAACAAACTAAATCTTTAAATCAGTCTTATGAATGACAATCTAAAAAACTACGCAACGAAGATGATGATACTATCGTCTTTGTTCATCGGTAGCTCAGGCGCAGCCTACGCAGCTTCCGGAAGTGTGGAAGGAGTGGTTAGCCCTGCACAGGACAACCGCGTGACAGGAACTGTAGTCGATGACAAGGGCGAGCCCATGACAGGCGTCGTGATACGCGTCGTGGGTGCCGACGTATCGTATGCTGCCGTCACCGACCTGGATGGAAAGTTCACCATCAAGGTGCCGCACAAAGACTCCATGCTCGAGATAAAGAGCATAGGCTACAAGACCGTGCGCGTGGCTGCCAGCGGCAACCTCAACGTGAAGATGGAGGAGGACATCTCCAACCTCAACGAGGTGGTAGTAATCGGTTACGGTACGCTCGACAAGAAAGAGGTGACCAGTGCCATCACATCCATCAAGGGCAAGGACCTGATGGTGGGTGTAGGCGGTGCCGACGTGTCAAGCGCACTGCAAGGCAAAATCAGCGGTCTGGTGATGAACAACACCGGCTCTGCCAACTCCAGCACCACGTTCCAGCTCCGCGGTATGACCTCAGTGAATGCCGGCCGTGAGCCTCTTATCGTCATCGACGGCTTCCCCGGCGGCGACATCCGCTCGCTGACACAGGAGGACATCGCCTCCATCGACGTGCTGAAGGACGCTTCGGCAGGTGCCATCTACGGTACACGTGCCGCATCGGGCGTGATTCTCATCACCACCAAGAGCGGTACCAACACCAACGGACAGATGAAGGTGACATACTCCAATGAGTTCTCGCACAAGCAGTCGTACAACGCCCCCGAGATGCTGTCGGGCCGTGAGTATGCCGAGCACAACATCGGCACCGACTACGGTCAGGACGTAGACTGGTGGGACGAGATGATAAACCACAAGAACTTCTCCACCAAGCAGCACATATCCTTGCAGTACGGTACTGACAAGGCACAGGTGTACACGTCTCTCTACTACCAGAAGCAGGACGGTATAGCCATCGTGGACAGCCGCAAGGACTACGGAGGCCGCTTCAACGCCAGCTTCAAGCTCTTTGACGGCTGGCTGGAGCTCAAGCCTATGGTAGACTACCGCCAGGCTGCACGCAACAACCACTATCCCAACTTCCAGCAGGCCCTGTGCAACAACCCGACGCGCTCGCCCTACGACTCAGAGTCGGAGACTGGCTACAACATCTGGCAGAACGAGTCGCTCGACTACAACGTGGTGGCCGATGCCAAGCTCTACACCTACGAGGGCACCGACAAGTGGTTCAAGCCCGAGATGGTGATGAAGCTCAACATCAAGCCCGTGCCCGGACTGAGCTACCAGCAGACCTTGGGCTACGAGAACCGTCAGTGGGAGCACCACTGGTACAACCCGAGCTACAGCCGCACGTCCATAGAGGACAACCACACCGGCTCTGCATACCTCGGCTTCGACAAGTCGGAGCGTATCACCTCTGAGGGTTACTTCACATACACCAACGAGTTCAAGAAGCACACCATCAGCGCCGCTGCCGGCTACTCCTACTTCGAGTACAACCGCGAGTACTTCAACATGAGCAATTACGACTTCTCCGTAGACGGCGTGAAGTTCTGGGACATGGGCCAGGGCACAGGTCTCAGCGACGGTAAGGCATCCATGGCCTCTGGCAAGGATCCGTCGGAGAAACTCTTCTCTCTCTTCGCACGTGCCAACTACGCATACAACGACACATACATGGCATCGGCCTCCATACGTCATGAGGGCTCGTCTAAGTTTGCCACCGACCACCGCTGGGCCAACTTCTGGTCGCTCTCAGCAGGATGGCGCATCTCCAACGAGAAGTTCATGAAGGGCATCACATGGGTCAATGACCTGAAGCTGCGTGCAGGATATGGTGTGACGGGTAACAACAACTTCTCGTCTACATACATGGCCAACATGCTCGGCTCCGACGCTTACTGGCTCCTGCCCAGCGGCAACTGGAAGAAGTCTTACGGCAAGACTCAGAACGTGAACCCCGAGCTCGGATGGGAGCAGAAGAAGGAGTGGAACTTCGGTCTGGACTACTCTCTGTTCGGTGGCCGCCTCTATGGTAAGTTCGACTACTTCATCCGCAACATCGACAACCTCCTCTATGAGGTGAACGTGCCGCAGCCTCCCTACACACAGAGCACACAGTGGCAGAACATCGGCAAGATGCAGATCAAGGGATGGGAGTTTGAGGTAGGCGGCATACCCGTCAAGACCAAGGACTTCACATGGACCTCAAACCTCAACCTCAGCCACAACAGCGGCAAGGTGAAGACTCTCTGGGGCAACAACACATACTATAACAGCAACGGATTCCCTGCTCCCGGCTCACCCGGTGACGCCGCACGTATACAGGAAGGCTCCACCATAGGCCAGTTCTTCATCTGGAAGTTCGCCGGCTTCGACGACGATGGCAACTTCCTGCTCTACGACAAGGACAACAACGTAATCCCTGCCAACCAGAAGACCGAGCTCGACAAGCGCTACATCGGCAACTACACTCCGAAGCTCATCGCATCTTGGAGCAACACGTTCACGTACAAGAACTGGGATCTGGGCATCAACATGCGCTCATGGATTGACTTCGACGTGTACAACACCACCAACATGTACTTCGGCATACAGGGCCAGGGCAACACCAACGTGCTCAAGGCTGCCTACGGCAAGTTCAACCACATAAAGGGTGAGAAGCAGATATGCGACTACTATCTGGAGGACGGCACGTTCCTGAAGATAGACGCCATAACCCTTGGCTACACCTTCGACATGAAGAAGTACACCAAGCTGGTCAACAACATCCGCCTGTGGGCTACCTGCGGCAACGTATGCTGCATCACCGGCTACAGCGGCATGAATCCTGAAGTGAACATCACTGGCTGGGATCAGGGTACTGAGAAATTCTGGGAAAACTATTATCCCATGGTACGCACATGGACTTTCGGAATGCAGTTTAACTTCTAACTTATTATTTTTGACATTATGAAAACCAATAACATACTGAAATCGATACTCGGAGGTGTAGCGGCCGCTGCTGCTCTCACTTCCTGCAACATCGATCCTGATTTCTATTCACAGGTTACCCCTGGAACTTTCTATACAAGTCAGGAGGCTGTGTACCAGCGCTACGCACGCCCCTTCACGCACTGGCGTTGGTATGCCGGCCACAACGAGAACCTGTGGCGTCTGCAGGAGCTCGGCACCGATGAGTTCATGCTCCCCACACGAGGCAGCGACTGGTACAACGGTGGCGTGTACCAGAAGTTCCACCACCATGAGTACACCGAGGACATGACCTGTGTGTACGAGGGATGGCGACTCTCACAGATGGGTACCGCCCTCGCATGGGACGCGCTTGAGGACCTGCGCGACGTAGACTTCAATAAGTTGGGATTCCCCGAGGGTACGCGTGAGTCTATGCTCTCGCAGCTGCAGGGCCTTGTGAGCTACTTCTATCTCAAGGGCCTCGACCTCTTCGGCGGCATGCCTCTCTACACCACCACGCAGAGCGACATACAGCCCCGTGCCACAGATGAGCGCACATTCGAGTTCATAGACTCGCTGCTCACCGAGGCTCTGCCCAACGTGCCGGTGAAGACTGAGCTCGGTGCCAAGGAGAGTGGCTCTATCAGCGCCGCTGCCGTGGCTGCCATGAAGGCACAGCTCTACTTCAACGCCAACGTGTACATCCGCAAGGAGATGTGGACGGAGTGTGCCAAGATATGCCAGGACATCATAGACAAAAAGTACGGCAAGTATGAGCTTGACCCCGACTGGACTAATGTGTTCGGCTTCAACAACGACACAAGCCCTGAGATTATATGGTGCGTGCCGAGCGAGAACGCCAAGCTGGAGTCTGACGGTACTCACTGGTCGGACATGGTGCCCTACAACTACCGCAACTACCTCGGCGGACTCGAGAACTCTGGCTCCAACAATGCCGTGGGACTCATGCCGAGTCTCGACCCGACGGGCCGTCCCTACACCACGAAGCTCGGACGCGTGTACTCCAAGTTCAACGACAAGGACGTGCGCAAGCAGAACTACGTGTATCTTGGCGACGGCAAGTACAAGGGCATGTTCATCGTGGGTGAGCTCCGCAACCCCGAGAATCCCGAGTGGACTTGCATGGGCTCACGTGAGTACAAGGGTAAGGTAATCAATGAGGTAGACCAGGTGGCTTACTTCACGCGTGTGGCCAACCCGAAGTATGTGGATGCCAACGGCAACTACCTGTATCCTACCGTGGCTGACCTGCCTTCTACCATCGCTACTGCTGAGGAGAACTCAGGCATCCGCGTGACGAAGGTGTGTCCTCGTCCCACACAGACCGACAAGAAGCTCATGTTCAACCCCGACATTCCTGTCATCCGCCTCGCTGAGATATACTACATGCTCGCAGAGTGCAAGATGCGTCAGGGCGACAAGAAGGGTGCTGCCGAACTCATAAACAAGGTGCGCAAGCGCTACTTCGAGGACGGCAATGACCCCGACCCCGTTACGGAGACCAACCTCGACAAGTACCGCATGCTTGATGAGTGGATGGAGGAGTTCGTTGCTGAGGGCCGCCGCCGTACCGACCTCATACGCTGGGATGCCTACGTTACAGAGGATTGGTGGGATCACAAAGCCACCAACAACAAGAACTTCAACCGCTTCCCGGTATATTACTCTATACTTGAGGCCAACCAGAAGCTGAAGCAGAATCCTGGCTACGGCCGCGACTGATAAGCCGCACAGGATAATGCTGTGACATAAATGCTGTGGACGTGCAGAAGGCATCATTCCCGACACATGGGGGAGAGGCCGCTGCACGTCCACTTTGTTTTTTTATATGTACTCCTCTTCTCTGTGATGGGCATATCTTTCTCATGCTCGCATTTGCCCCATGTGTTACAGTTCAAGCATTTCAGCATCTGGACTTTTTCTTTTATTTTACTACAAAAAAATGTAGTAAATGCTTAGCTAATACGAAAAATGGTAGTATCTTTGCCGCAGATAAGCTGCGGCTCTGCAATCGGAGCAAGCTCCATTGCTCTCGCCCTTGCATTATCTTTGTATAAGATAAGCTGCGGCTCTGCAATCGGAGCAAGCTCCATTGCTCTCGCACTTGCATTATCTTTGCATAAGATAAGCTGCGGCTCTGCAATTGGAGCAAGCTCCATTGCTCTCGCACTTGCATTATCTTTGCATAAGATAAGCTGCGGCTCTGCAATTGGAGCAAGCTCCATTGCTCTCGCCCTTGCATTATCTTTGCATAGGATAATCAAAAAAGTTGTATCAGTCTAATAATCAGCATAGTTGTTTCGACTGGTTTATTTATGGTAACGATTTAGCGAAAGTCAGGCTACTTCTGCCTGCTTTACTTTGCATAATG
>JALFIM010000073.1 GCA_022775985.1 Prevotella sp. | reverse complement strand
GCACCGCTGCTCGACGTGGTGCATGAGAAGGAGAACCTCGGTGTGCTGCGCCGTATCATGCAGAACTTCTACAGTCCGCTGAAGATGCTCGACCCTTATCTGGAGTTCACGTTCATCACAGGCATCACGAAGTTCTCACAGCTAAGCATCTTCAGCGAGCTCAACAACCTCGACAACATCAGCATGCTCGACCAGTACTCCGCCATCTGCGGCATAAGCAAGACAGAGCTGACGACAGTGATGCGCCCAGATGTGGAGGGGCTCGGACGGGCCTTGGGGCTGTCGTATGAGGACACATTAGAGGAATTGCGGCGGTATTACGACGGATATCATTTCGGTAAGGCCTCGGAAGATGTTTTCAATCCGTTCAGCCTTATTCGGGCATTGAACTCGCAAGACATCGCTCCCTATTGGTTTGGCTCAGGCACTCCGAGCTATATCATAAAGACATTGCAGAGATACCATGTCAACGTCATGGATATTGAGAAGAAGAGCTGCGATGTGGATGATTTCGACGTGTCGCCCGAGCAGATGACATCCGCCCTGCCGCTGCTCTATCAGAGCGGCTACCTCACCATAAAGAAGTACAACCCTATAATGCGCCGCTACACCTTGGAGTACCCCAACCGCGAGGTGAAGATAGGCATGCTGAAGAGCCTTGCGCCCAACTATCTGTCGCCCATATCGCTGGACAATAACAGTCTTACGGGCGACTTCCTTGAGCTGCTGTACGACGGCGACATAGAAGGGGCGATGAACCGCCTGAAGGCTTATCTCGCAAGCATAAGCAACCGCCTGTCAAACAAGAACGAGCGCGACTTCCAGACCGTGTTCTACCTCATCTTCAACCTTATGGGTGCTTACATGCGTGTGGAGGAGGACAGCGCCATAGGGCGTGCAGATGCCGTGGTACATCTGCCCGATGCCGTGTTCGTGTTTGAGCTGAAATACGACGGCTCGGCGGAGGACGCGCTGAGGCAGATAGACGACAAGGGCTACCTCATACCTTACTCAGCCGACGGCAAGCGTCTGTACAAGATAGGCGTAAACTACGACAGCCAGCAGCGTACCATCGGCGAGTGGATAATAGAGGAATGCGTGAAATGATTTATGTATGAGGAAACTCCTCTAAAATCAGCCTATGCGCAAGGTATGACGTTGGATGCTGAGTGATTTTTATATGAATAAACTCCCTAATATCAGCAGACCAAACTGCTTGGCTGCTGATATTAGGGAGTTTGTCAAATTATTTGCAATATATTCTGTTCTGTCAATTGAGGCTCTTACTGAGCATCGTCTTTCTCCTTGTATATCACATTGTTGGCTCCGCTTGTTATCTTGAGGGCCTCGGGGTGCTCCTTGATGAACGACTCTATGTGGCGCACGCGCTTCGTCTCGAATATCTCGTCCACGGCTATGAGTATGCCCGTCTCCTCCACATCGCCGAAACCGTAGTTGATGGCAGTGCCGAAGAGCTTCATAGTGGGCGAGAGACTCATGTAGGCGTTGACGAGAGGCGGTATGTTGTAGCCCAGCTTGCGTATCTCGCGGTTGAGTATGCGGTAGTCGTCCTTGAAGGTGCTCTCGCAGAAGAGCTGCTTGAGCTCGGCCTCGGGAGTCTCTATGCGCAGCGGTTTGAGTGGCAGTATGAGGTTGTCCTTGTCGTCGAAGTGCTTCTTGAGGAAGTACAGTATCATGTCGCGGCCCCGGCGTATGTAGGAGGGATACATGGTCATCTTGCCGAAGAAGTAGCGCACATTGGGTTTTATCACCGTGAGAGCTCCAAGGCCGTCCCACAGGTTGTCGAGGGCAAACAGGCTCTTGGCCCCCATGCGCGAGCTCTGGTACTCGGGAGCTACGAAAGAGCGTCCCAGCTCCACGGTGTATGGCATGTATTCCTTGAGAAACCGCTCTGAGAAGTGGAACATATGGCTCGTGGCGAGTATGGGCTGGCCGTTGGCGTCCAGTTCCCAGTCGCTGCCGAGCAGATAGCGGTAGCCGCCGATTATCTCCTCGGCCTCGGGGTTCCACACTATGAGCTGCTTGTAGCAGTTGTCGCAAGTGTCGAACTCGTCGATATCCATCGACTTGCCCGTGCCGCCTCCCGCTTCGCGGAAGGCTATCTCGCGCAGTCGCCCTATCTCCTTCATCACGTTTGGTGAGTCGTGGGCCGTGACGATGTATATCTCATTGTGGCTCTTGTTTGTCATCCTGAGCTGGTGCTCGGGTGTGAGCTCCTGCTTCAGCAGCTCTTTGCTGATGGGTTGGATAATTGCTTCTTCCATGTGTGTATGTGTTTTTTATCCGCGCGGTGGTATGGTGTGCCACTGCAGTGGCGGTAAAGAAGTCGTTGCTGTGTCAGAGACTGTATACTATGTCCTCTACGTACCGTGCCCACTCCTTCGGGCTCTTCGACTTGTCGAATGTCTGCCAGGGTATGGGCTTTCCGAATGCCACTCTGAACGACTTGTGCACGTTCTTGTACATCTCGTCTACAAGGAACAGCTGTGCGATGTTGAACTTTATGCCCAGCCGCTTGCTCCAGTCTGCGAGCGAGTAGAAGAAAGAGGAGTTCTGTCCGCCGAAGTGTATGGGCACCACGTCGCGGTGCGTCTCCACGCTTTTGGTGATGAACGTCTTTGTCCATGGTATGTCGTGTATCTCGCCGTGTATGCGGCGCGAGCACAGTCCTGCCGGGAACATGAGCATGTGGTAGTCGCTGCTGAATCCCGCCTCTATCATCTGCGGGAACTGGCGGCTCTGCTTGCCCGTCTTGTTGATGGGAATACATACTGGTGCGAGACCAGGCAGGTTCATCAGCAGGTCGTTGACGAGGTATCTGAAGTGCCCGTCGTAGCGGCGGCCTATGATGGCTCCGAGCGCCACGCCGTCGGCTCCGCCGAGCGGGTGGTTTGACACGAAGGTGTAGCGCCGCCCGTCGTCCTTGTCGGGCAGGTTGTCAGTGCCCACCACCTCAAGGCGCATGTCAAGGTAGCGCACGCACTCCTCCAACCAGTCGGTGCCCGTCTCATGGCGGCTCTCCCACAGGTAGCGGTTCACCTCGTCCTCATGCACTATGTGCTTCAGCCAGTTGATGAGCGGCCGTGGCACGTAGCGCGCCTTCTTGCCCATCTTGTCGCGCAGTATGCGGTCGATGTCTATTGTTTTCTGGAAAGTCTCGTTCATTGTCTCTCTCATTGTGTGGGGCCACCTGGTTAGTACACGCGATGCCCCGTTCTGGTTGTCTGTGCGTCTGCCGCAGCTCTGGCGCAGCGCGGCGATAGCTCGTTCGTCAGAAATAGCATGCAAAAATAACACTTCTTTTTCTAACTTTTATGTTTTTTGATGAAAAATGTTGGTTTATGGCCCTTGTTTTGTCATAATTGTAACATTGGCTATGCCGCATGTGCCATGTGGCTACACGGCATGGTAGGCGGCATGGCAGGTGTGACGTGTGGGAACACGGCGTGCATAAGGTCCTTAATTGTAGGAAAATAATAAAAATAGTGGTGCAAAGTGGTGTAAAGTGGAGGAATTTGTGTAACTTTGAACCCTGATTCCCTATATAGAATGTACGTATGAGATACATCGGCACCATAGAGTCGAAGGTAGATAGCAAGGGACGCGTGTTCCTGCCGTCGGTGTTCCGCAAGGCGATGCAGTCGTCGGGCGTGGAGCGGCTCGTGTTGCGCAAGGACGTGTTCCAGCCGTGTCTCGTACTCTACACCGAGGATGTGTGGGAGTCGCAGGTCGCAGCCCTGCGCTCACGCCTCAACCGCTGGAACGCCGACCACCAGATGGTGCTCAGGCAGTTTCTCTCCGATGTGGAGGTGCTGCCTATCGACGGCAACGGCCGCATACTCGTGCCGCGGCGCTACCTGCGCATGGCCTCGATAGAGCAGTGCGTGAGGTTCGTGGGCATGGACGACACCATAGAGCTATGGCGTGGCGGCGACGACAAGCCGTTCATGGAGCCGGCTGCATTTGGCGCGGCTCTGGAGCAGATAATGAGCAACGACACAACAAACAGACAGCAATGACAACAGACATCAACAACGACAACAACATAGTGACGGCCGACGGCTACCACGTGCCGGTGCTGCTGCACGAGAGCATAGACGGGCTCGCACTGCACGACGGCGGTGTGTACGTGGACGTGACGTTCGGCGGCGGTGGGCACTCGCGTGAGATACTGCGCCGCCTCGCGCCTGGGGCACACCTGTACAGCTTCGATCAGGATGCCGACGCAGAGCGCAACATACCCGAGGACGTACAGGGCTTCACCTTCGTGCGCAGCAACTTCCGCTACCTGAGCAACTGGATGCGCTACTACGGCCACGACCACATAGACGGCCTTCTCGCCGACCTCGGCGTGTCATCGCACCACTTCGACGATGCCGAGCGGGGCTTCTCGTTCCGCTTCGACGCACCTCTTGACATGCGCATGAACAAGCGTGCCGGGCGCACTGCCTCCGACCTGCTGGCCGACTACGATGAGCAGAGGCTCGCCGACGTGTTCTACCTGTATGGTGAGCTGCGCAACTCACGGCGCATAGCGTCGGCCATAGTGAAGGCACGACAGCAGCAACCCATCGCCACCACGAGTGACTTCATGCGCGTGGTGGAGCCGCTCTTCCCACGAGAGCGTGGCAAGAAAGACATGGCACGCCTCTTCCAGGCGCTGCGCATAGAGGTCAACCACGAGATGACGGCCCTGCGCCAGATGCTCGAGTCGGCCACGCGACTGCTCGCACCGGGCGGACGGCTCGTGGTCATCACATACCACTCGCTCGAAGACCGTATGGTGAAGAACGTCATGAGGACGGGTCGCGCCGACGGTAAGGTGTGTGAGGACTTCTTCGGACGGGTGGAGTCGCCATACAGACTCGTCAACAACAAGGTGATAGTGCCGTCGGCCGATGAGATGCAAAGCAATCCGCGCAGCCGCAGCGCAAAACTCAGAATAGCCGAGAAACGATGAGCCACGACAAGAACACAGAACCCCTCGACCCGCAGATTGCGGCCCTGCTCGACGCAGCCATGAACAAGCCGTCGGCCGATGCCGCCGACACCGCCGCGCCGAAAAACGGCGGCAAGGGCAACGCACAGGCCAACCCCGCTGCCGATACTCACCAGACCGCCAGCAGTGATGAGGCCGCCGCTGACGACTCCGCGCTGAAACCCACGCTTGCCGACTTCATCCGCACGCACGCCGACGAGACCGACAGCCGCCCCAACGCCACGCTCACACTGCGCAAGGTGCTCGGGGGTGACATCTTCGACACCACCACGGTGAGGAAACAGATATGGCTGCTGCTGCTCATCGCGGCATTCATCATAATGTATATATCCAACCGCTACCGTTGCCAGCAGAGCCTCATACGCATCAGCCAGCTCAAGACGGAGCTCAACGACGCCAAGTACAGGGCACTGTCGAGCAACAGCATGCTCACGGAGAAGAGCCGCGAGAGCCACGTGCTCGACATGCTGAAGAACTGCAAGGACAGCACCCTGCACATAGCCACGCAGCCACCTTACATAATAAACGTTCCAGACGACTATGAGCAGTAGTAAGTTCGACCATAAGAAAACCCCCGTGCGCTATGCCCTCATAGTGGGCATACTTCTGGTGATTACATTCATCATGCTCGGCCGTGCGCTGTACATGATGACCGTGCAGCGGTCGTTCTGGCTCGAGGTGGCCGACAGGGTGAAGCGCGACAGCGTGACGGTGAAGCCCGTCAGGGGCAACATACTCAGCAGCGACGGGCAGATTATGGTGTCGTCGCTGCCGGAGTATATGATGTACATAGACTTCAAGACCATGACGGTCACCAAGACCGATACGCTGTGGGAGCAGAAGCTCGACAGCATAACGACAGGGCTGCACGCCATTTTCCCTGCCATGAGCAAGGAAGAGTTCGCCGCACATCTCGGCAAGGGACTCGAGCGGCAGAGCCGCCACTGGCCTATATGGAAGCGGCGCGTCAACTACGAGGTGTTCTCACGCGTCAAGCGGCTGCCCGTGCTCAACCTCAGCAACACCAACCTCAGCGGATTCCACTATGAGGAGTACAACGCCCGCCGCCGCCTCTACGGTTCGCTCGCCGGGCGCACCATAGGCGATATGTACGGTGCCAAGGACTCCGCCCGCTGCGGACTAGAGCTGACATTCGACTCCGTGCTGCGCGGCACCAACGGTATAATACACCGCCGCCGCGTGCTTGGCAAGTTCCTGAGCATCACCGACACACCGCCAGTGGATGGCGCGGACATCGTGACCACCATAGACGTGGGCATGCAGGACCTCGCCGAGAGGGCTCTCATCAAGGAGCTACGCGAGCCCGACGTGCATGGAGACGTGGGAGTGGCCATAGTGATGGAGGTGAGCACAGGCGACATCAAGGCCATAGTGAACATGGAGAAGTGCGGCGACGGTGAGTACCGCGAGCGCAAGAACCATGCTGTCAGCGACCTGCTGGAGCCCGGCTCCGTGTTCAAGACGGCATCTATCATGGTGGCACTCGACGATGGGGTGGTAGACACCACCGCCACGGTAGAGACGGCCGGCGGCGTATGGCCGATGTACGGCAGCTTGATGCGTGACCACAACTGGCGCAATGGTGGCTACGGACTGCTCACGCTGCCGCAGACGCTGATGGTGAGTTCCAACATAGGTGTGAGCCGCATCATAGACGACCACTACCGCAACAATCCAGCCAAGTTCGTGGAGGGCATACGCCGTCTCGGACTCACCGATGATCTGCACATACCGCTTGTGGGCTCATCACCGGCCATAGTGCGCATGCCCAAGCGCGACTCGCGCGGCAAGCAGTACGTGAACTGGAGTGCCACCACGCTGCCGTGGATGAGTATAGGCTACGAGACACAGGTGCCGCCTATATCCACGCTCACCTTCTACAACGCCATAGCCAACGGCGGCAAGATGATGCAGCCCCGCTTCGTGAAGGAAGTGGTCAAGGATGGCAAGGTGCTGCAGACGTTTCCGCCTGTGGTGCTGCGCCCGCGTATCTGCAAGGCCAAGACCCTTGGTGAGATACAGACCATCCTTGAGCATGTGGTGAGTCAGGGCCTTGGCAAGAGGGCGGGCTCGCCTTCGTTCAAGGTGGCCGGCAAGACAGGCACGGCGCAGATATCACAGGGACGCGGAGGCTACAAGGCATCGGGCGTGCGCTATCTGCTCAGTTTCGCTGGCTACTTCCCTGCCGACGCGCCACGATACAGTTGCATAGTGTGCATACAGAAGAGCGGTCTGCCGGCATCGGGCGGCGGCATGAGTGGACGGGTGTTTCACGAGATATCCGAGGGTATCATGGCGCAGAGCCTGAAGCTCGACGTGCGTGATGCCCGTGAGGGCGGTGAGCAACTTCTGCCCGATGTCAAGGACGGCAACATACTGGCCGCCGACTACGTGCTGTCGCGGCTTGGCGTGAAGCGGCGTGCCGACTGGAGCGGGTCGTACATGGACGGCAACCCTATATGGGGCCGCGCCGTCATGGACAAGTCCGACATACGGCTTGAGCGTGAGCGGCAGTACGGACGCTCGCGCATGCCCGACGTTACGGGCATGGGTGCACGCGATGCCGTGTACCTCGTGGAGAGCCGCGGCGTGCGCACGCGCATCGTGGGGTGCGGCAAGGTGACGCGCCAGAGCATAGCCCCCGGCACGGCCGTGAAGAAGGGCATGACGTGCGTGCTCACCATGCAGTGATGCCCACAGAAGAGTAATATTCTAAATATAAAATATAATCGATTATGGTTTTAACTGATTTGATTAAGAATGTCAACCCGGTCAACGTGGCCGGACCGACCGATATCGAGATTACAGGGATAAACATCGACTCGCGTCGCATCAAGGACGGACACCTGTTCGTGGCCATGCGCGGAACGCAGGTAGACGGCCACAAGTTCATACCCAAGGCCGTGGAGCTCGGCGCCAAGGCCGTGCTCTGCGAGGACATGCCCGAGCAGAAGGCAGACGGCGTGACATACGTGCAGGTGGCTTCCACGGAGGATGCCGTGGGCAAGGCCGCTACTGCTTTCTACGGCGACCCGTCGCGCAAGCTGCGGCTGGTGGGCGTGACCGGCACCAACGGAAAGACCACCATCGCCACCTTATTATATAATATGTTCACCAAGCTCGGGCACAAGTGCGGTCTGCTCTCCACCGTGTGCAACTACATCGTGGATGAGAAAGTGCCCGCCGACCACACCACCCCCGACCCGATAGAGCTCAACGAGCTGCTCGCACGCATGGTGGAGGCCGGCTGCGAGTATGCCTTCATGGAGTGCTCGTCGCACGCCATAGCACAGAAGCGCATCGGTGGCCTGCATTTCACGGGCGGCATATTCACCAACCTCACGCGCGACCATCTCGACTACCACAAGACCTTCGAGAACTACCGCGATGCCAAGAAAGCATTTTTCGACTCGCTGCCGAAGTCGGCTTTCGCCATAACCAACGCCGACGACAAGAACGGCATGGTCATGGTGCAGAACTGCAAGGCCAACATAAAGACCTACTCCACGCGTACTGTGGCCGACTTCAAGGGCCGCATCATAGAGTGCCACTTCGAGGGCATGTATCTCGACATAGACGGACATGAGGTGGGTGTCAATTTCATAGGTAAGTTCAACGTAAGCAACCTGCTCGCCGTGTACGGTGCCGCCGTGATGCTCGGACAGCAGCCAGAGGACATTCTCGTCACACTCAGCACGCTGCACAGCGTCAACGGCCGTCTTGAGCCCATACACTCGCCAGAGGGCTACACCGCCGTCATAGACTACGCCCACACTCCCGATGCCCTTGAGAACGTGCTCAACGCCATACACGACGTGCTTGGCGGCAAGGGACACGTCATCACCGTGTGCGGAGCCGGAGGCAACCGCGACAAGGGCAAGCGTCCGCTCATGGCGCAGGAGGCCGTGAAGCAGAGCGACAAGGTGATAATAACCAGCGACAACCCTCGCTTCGAGGAGCCGCAGGACATCATCAACGACATGCTTGCTGGGCTCAACGCGCAGCAGATGCGCAAGGTGCTGACCATCGTAGACCGCAAGGAGGCCATACGCACCGCGTGCATGATGGCGCAGAAGGGCGACGTGGTGCTCATAGCCGGCAAGGGACATGAGGACTATCAGGACATCAAGGGCGTGAAACACCACTTCGATGACCATGAGGTAGTGAGGGAGTGTTTCTGAGCCCCTGGCAGGGGGCAGGAATTTTGAGTTTTGAGTTTTGAATTGTCGGCTTCGCCGATGTTGAATTATTCAATTTTGAATTGGATAACTCAAAACTCAAGGACTCACAAGTGAGCGTAGCTCGCCAAATGAAAATTCAAAACTTAAAAACCCGGAATCGGTAAGCCGAATAATTCAAGATTCAAAACTAAAAAACTCAGAATCGGCAAAACCGAATAATTCAAAATTCAAAACTTAAAAACTCAAAATCGGTAAGCCGAATAATTCAAGATTCAAAACTAAAAAACTCGGAATCGGCAAAACCGAATAATTCAAAATTCAAAACTTAAAAACTCAAAATCGGCGAAGCCGACAATTCAAAACTCAAAATTCAAAACTCAAAAACTCAGAATCGGCGAAGCCGATAATTCAAAACTCAAAATTCAAAACTCAAAATTAAGAAATGCTATATTATCTTTTCCGCTTCCTCGAACAGTATGGTATCAGCGGCTCGCACATGTGGGGCTACATATCGTTTCGTGCGCTCCTCGCGCTCATCCTCTCGCTCGTCATCTCGGCATGGTTCGGCGAGAAGTTCATAAAGATGCTCAAGAAGAAGCAGATAACCGAGACTCAGCGCGACGCGTCGATAGACCCATTCGGCGTGAAGAAGATAGGCGTGCCGTCGATGGGCGGTGTCATCATCATCATGGCGATACTCGTGCCCGTGCTGCTGCTCGGCCGACTGCGCAATATATATCTGCTGCTCATGATAGTCACCACGGTGTGGCTCGGCGTGCTCGGCGGACTCGACGACTTCATAAAGATATTCCGCCACGACAAGGAGGGACTGAAGGGTCGCTACAAGATAGTGGGACAGGTGGGCATCGGACTCATTGTGGGCCTCGTGCTCTGGGCCTCGCCCGACGTGAAGATGAACGAGAACCTCGCTTATCAGAACAACCGTCAGGAGACCGTCGTGAAGCACCGCACACAGGCCGTGAAGTCGCTGAAGACGACCATCCCGTTTGTCAAGGGCCACAACCTCGACTACTCGCGCATCATGTCGTTCTGCGGCAAGTACAAGACCGCTGCCGGATGGGTGCTGTTCGTCATCATGACGATACTGGTGGTGACGGCCGTCTCCAACGGTGCCAACCTCAACGACGGCATGGACGGCATGTGCGCCGGCAACTCCGCTATAATAGGCGTGGCCATAGGCATACTGGCCTACGTGAGCAGTCATATAGAGTTTGCCAGCTACCTGAACATCATGTATATACCACAGTCGGAGGAACTGGTGGTGTTCATGTGCGCCTTCGTGGGTGCCCTCATCGGGTTCCTGTGGTACAACGCCTACCCCGCGCAGGTGTTCATGGGCGACACGGGGTCGCTCACCATCGGAGGCATCATAGCCGTGTCGGCCATCATCATACACAAGGAGCTGCTGCTGCCCATACTCTGCGGCATATTCTTCGTGGAGAGCCTCAGCGTCATATTGCAGGTGTACTACTACAAGTTGGGCAAGCGGCACGGGGTGAAACAGCGCATATTCAAGCGCACGCCCATACACGACAACTTCCGCACGCAGCAGTCGCAGCTCGACCCTGAGTGCAAGTACCTGATACGCAAGCCGGAGGGTGCCATACACGAGTCGAAGATTACTATCCGTTTCTGGATAGTGACCATCATACTGGCGGCACTCACCATCATAACACTGAAGATGAGGTAGAAAACACCATACCGCACAGACCGCGGCGGCACGCCCCAGCTGATGCCTCGGCAGGCCACACATTATTATATATGGTGGCATGAGGCTCTGCACGTCGTGGCATGCGGCCGTGCCTGTGACGGACAAACATACAACAGATATGAAAAGAATAGTAATACTCGGGGCCGGCGAGAGCGGCGCAGGTGCTGCCGTGCTGGCCAAGAAACAGGGCTTCGACGTGTTTGTCAGCGACATGTCGGCCATCAAGGACAAGTACAAGAAGATGCTCGACGACCACGGCATAGAGTGGGAGGAGAAGCATCACACCGAGGAGAGAATCCTCAATGCCGACGAGGTGATAAAGAGTCCGGGCATACCCAAGGAGGCTCCCATGATACAGAAGCTCATGGCCCAGGGCACTCACATCATCAGCGAGATAGAGTTCGCTGGGCGGTACACCCACTCCAAGATGGTGTGCATAACGGGCAGCAACGGCAAGACCACCACAACGTCGCTCATATACCACATATTCCGCAAGGCCGGCATCGACGCGGGGCTCGCGGGAAACATCGGCAACTCCCTCGCCCTGCAAGTGGCGGAGCAACCGCACGATGTGTATGTCATAGAGCTCAGCTCGTTCCAGCTCGACAACATGTACGACTTCAAGGCCGATGTGGCCGTGCTGCTCAACATCACCCCCGACCACCTCGACCGCTACGACTTCTTCATGCAGAATTATGTGGACGCTAAGTTCCGCATCATACAGAACATGACGGCCGCCGACAGCTTCATATACTGGAACGACGACCCCATCATACGCCGCGAGCTCGGCAAGTACGACATCAAGGCACGCCAGCTGCCGTTCGCCGAGACCAAGGAGGACGGCTGCGTGGGCTACACCGATGGCGGTGAGTTCTGCGTCAGTGCGCCGTCGCCGTTCGCCATGAGCCAGGCCGACCTGGCCCTCGCCGGCAAGCACAACATATACAACCAACTCGCCGCCGCGCTCGCCTCCGCTGTGTGCGGCATACCGCACGAGGCCATGAGGGCGGCGCTTGCCGACTTCCCCGGCGTGGAGCACCGCCTCGAGAAGGTGACTACTGTCGACGGCGTGCGCTACATCAACGACTCCAAGGCCACCAACGTAGACGCATGCTGGTATGCCCTTGAGAGCATGACCACCCCCACGGTGCTCATCATCGGCGGCAAGGACAAGGGCAACGACTACAATGAGATAAAGGAGATGGTGGCGCGGAAGTGCTCGGCACTGGTGTACCTCGGGGCCGACAACGCCAAGCTGCACGCCTTCTTCGACGGCATGGGCCTGCCAGTGCGCGACACTCACTCCATGAAGGAGTGCGTGGAGGCTTGCCGCGAGCTCGCCAAGCCCGGCGACACGGTGCTGCTCAGCCCGTGCTGCGCCAGCTTCGACCTCTTCAAGAACATGGAGGACCGTGGCGAGCAGTTCAAGTCACTGGTATGGGCTATGAAGAAAGACTGATACTACACGGCATGCCTCGCGGCCGCCGCCGGCCATGCTGCGGCGGCCGTGGGGTACTTGTACGCACGGCACAATAAACTATTGATAAGATGAACAAGATTTTCGGAAAGATATTCATGGGCGACAAGGTGATATGGATGATATTCATGTTCCTGTGCATCATCAGTGTCATAGAGGTGTACTCCGCCTCGTCGCAGCTCACCTACCACGGCAACTACGCCGCACCCGTCATCAAGCACATGGGCTACTTCTTCGGAGGACTGGCTGCCATGGCGTTCACGGCACGCGTGCCGTGCCGCTACTTCAGGGCCACGGTGCCATTCTTCCTGCTTCTCTCGGTAGTGCTGCTGATAGGAGTGTACTTCTTCGGTGCCATCAACGGTGGCTATCGGTGGTACAATATAGGCGGTGTGTCGTTTCAGCCGTCGGAGGTGGCCAAGGGCACTCTGGTGCTTGTCACGGCGCAGATACTCAGCGCCATGCAGACACCCAAGGGCGCTGACAGGAAAGCCATGTCGTACATACTATATATCACCATACCCATCGCGGGTCTCATCATGGTGGAGAACCTCTCCACGGCGGTGCTGCTGTGCGCCGTCATAGGCATGATGATGATTATCGGGCGCATACCCATGGCGCAGATTGGCAAGCTGCTGGGCGTGATAGCCATCATATTGGTCACGGTGTTCAGCCTTGTCATGCTCCTCGGCAGCGATGAGAAGGAGGAGGCCAACGCCAAGAAGGGCACTGTGGAGCTTGTGGCGAAGGACGGCAGTGGCAGCACTGTGCAGAAAAAGAATACGAGTGTGGTGGAGAAGGTGTTTCACCGCTTCAGCGTGTGGAAAACCCGTATCAGCAAGTTCGCCGACCGCACGGAGGTGACTCCCGACAAGGTAGACCTCATCAACGACGGTGCGCAGAGGGCACATGCCAACATAGCCATCGTCACTTCCGACATCTACGGCAAGGGGCCGGGCAACTCTGTGGAGTGCGACTTCCTGTCGCAAGCCTACTCCGACTTCATATATGCCATCATCATAGAGGAGATGGGCATCGAGGGGGCCTTAGGCGTGGCGTTGCTCTACGTCATACTGCTCATCCGCACGGGCATCATAGCATGCCGCTGCGAGAACAACTTCCCCGCCTATCTGGCCATGGGCCTGGCCCTGATGCTCGTCACACAGGCGCTGTTCAATATGTGCGTGGCGGTGGGAGTGCTGCCGGTGACGGGACAGCCGCTGCCGCTTATCAGCAAGGGCGGTACGTCTACGTTCATCAACTGCGTGTACCTCGGCGCGATACTCAGCATCAGCCGCACGGCACAGAAGCACCGCTCGCAGAACAATACCACCACGCAGACACCCCAGGCTACGGTGGCAGCCGCAGCCTGACGCACTCGTGGAGGCATCGGCACGGACGTGATTGCGCCATGAATCTGAGCGTACGCATAATGCGCTGATTCATAACGCGTTGCAAAACGGCCCGTTTTAGGCCGCGAAACAGCTCGTTTCAGGCTGCGAAATGGGCCGTTTTGCAGCGCGATTCGGCCCATTTCGCAAACCGATATGTTCTGGCATTAAAATCAAGTCTGGGCATCTGCTCGCCGCCCCTTGGCTACCACGTGCGGCCACTGTGCGTAAGTGTATGTAAAATTGTCATTTATAAAAGAAAATAGAAAAATAAATTTTGTCTTTCACGCTATTTGCACTATCTTTGTATAAGATAAGTTGCGGCTCGGCAATTGAAACAAGTTTCATTGCTCTCGCACTTACATTATCTTTGTAGAAGATAAGTTGCGGCTCGGCCGTAAGTACGCGACCGCGACACTGCGTTGCCCGTATCGTGGCGAATATTACAGGCCGTGGCCTGTGAAAAAAGACAAAACCAACAAGTCTGGCAGTACTGCTGCCATAAAGAGCTTATAGGAAATGGATAAGGAACTGAGAGTAATCGTCAGCGGAGGCGGAACGGGAGGACACATCTTCCCGGCCGTCTCGATAGCTAATGCTGTTAAGGCCAAGAGGCCCGATGCCAAGATTTTGTTTGTAGGGGCATTGGGGAGAATGGAGATGCAACGTGTGCCGGCGGCAGGGTACGACATCGTGGGACTGCCGGTGAGGGGCTTCATACGCCCGCTGTGGTCGCCGCGCAACATAGGCGTGGCTCTTGACTTCTTCAAGAGCAAGCGGCTGGCACGCAAGACGCTCAGGGACTTCAGGCCCGACGTGGCCGTAGGTGTGGGCGGATATGCCAGCGGCGCGACGCTCGATGCCGCAAGCGCCATGGGCATACCGTGCCTCATACAGGAGCAGAACTCCTATGCCGGTGTCACCAACAAGCACCTCGCCAAGAAGGTAGACCGCATCTGCGTGGCCTACGACGGCATGGAGCGGTTCTTCCCGGCCTCCAAGATAATAAAGACTGGCAATCCTGTGCGTCAGGCCCTGCTCGAGACCAAGATGACACGTGAGGAGGCCGTGAGGAGCTTCGGGCTCGACCCATCCAAGAAAACCATACTGCTTGTCGGCGGAAGCCTCGGGGCACGCACCGTGAACGAGAGCGTCATGCAGCACCTCGACCTCGTGGAACAGAGCGGAGTGCAGTTTATCTGGCAGACAGGCAAGTATTACAGCGCATCGATAAAGGAGCGCATGGCCGCCCACAAGCCGCTGCCCATGCTCAAGGTCATGGACTTCATCAGCGACATGGGGGCCGCCTACAAGGCCGCCGACCTCGTGATAAGCCGCGCCGGGGCCAGCTCCATCAGCGAGTTCTGCCTCATAGGCAAGCCCGTGATACTCGTGCCGTCGCCCAATGTGGCTGAGGACCACCAGACGAAGAACGCCATGGCTCTCGTCAACAAGGACGCAGCCCTGTATGTCAAGGACAGCGAGGCCCCAGACAAGCTGCTGAGGCTCGCCGTGGAGACGGTGGCCGATGAGGCCCGCCTGGCCACTCTCAGCGCCAATGTGCTGAAGCTCGGGCAGAAAGACTCGGCCGACGTGATAGCCGATGAGGTGCTGAGGCTCGCACATGCCGAATGACATGCCGCCATGACCGTGGCCGACAGGGCGCACGGCCGTGACGCAAGAAACGTAAAAATATCATCAATAATGGAACTTAAAGACATAAAATCAGTATATTTCGTCGGAGCCGGTGGCATAGGAATGAGTGCCATAGCACGCTACTTCATACGCCGCGGACTCGTGGTGGCCGGCTACGACAAGACTCCTTCTGAGCTCACGAGGCAGCTCGAGAGAGAGGGCATGCTCATACACTACGAGGAGAACCTCGACGAGATACCGCATGTCTGCCGCGACCCGAAGAGTTGTCTCGTCATCTACACTCCTGCCATACCGCAGGAGCATAAGGAGCTGTGCTACTTCCGCGAGGGCGGATTCACCGTGGAGAAGCGGGCGCAGGTGCTCGGCACGCTGACCCGTGCGCACAAGGGGCTGTGCGTGGCCGGCACGCACGGCAAGACCACCACGTCTACGATGTGCGCACATATCATGCACCAGAGTCATCTCGACTGCAACGCGTTCCTCGGCGGCATATCCAAGAATCTCGGCTCCAACTACATACTCTCCGACCACAGCGACTTCGTGGTGATAGAGGCCGACGAGTTCGACAGGAGCTTCCACTGGCTGCGTCCGTGGATGTCTGTCATCACGGCCACAGACCCCGACCACCTCGACATATATGGTACCAAGGAGGCATACCTTGAGAGTTTCCGCCACTACACCACGCTCATACAGCCGGGCGGCGCACTCATCATACACACAGGGCTGGAGATGAAGGCCGACGTGGGCCCGGACGTGCGCGTGTACACATACAGCCGCGACGAGGGCGACTTCCATGCCGAGAACATAGTCATAGACAACGGCGAGATAACGTTCGACTTCGTGTCGCCCATAGAGACTGTGCGCGGCATAGAGCTGGGCCAGCCCGTGCCCATAAACATAGACAACGGCGTGGCCGCCATGGCTCTCGCGCAGCTCAACGGCTGCACGGCCGAGGAGCTGAAGTACGGAATGAAAACCTACAAGGGCGTGGAGCGCCGCTTCGACTTCAAGCTGAAGAACGACAAGCACGTCCTCCTGTCAGACTACGCGCACCATCCCAAGGAGATATTGCAGAGTGCGCGGAGCATACGCGAGCTCTACAAGCACCGCAAGGTGACGGCTATCTTCCAGCCGCACCTGTACACCCGCACCCGCGACTTCTACAAGGAGTTTGCCGACGCGCTCAGTCTGCTCGACGAGGTGATACTCTGCGACATATACCCCGCACGCGAGCATCCCATCCCCGGGGTCACGAGCAAGCTGATATACGACAACCTGAAGCCGGGCGTGGAGAAGAGCATGATACACAAGGAGGATGTGCTCAGCCTCGTCAAGAGCCGCGACTTCGACGTGCTGGTGGTGCTCGGAGCCGGCGACCTCGACAACTACGTGCCCGAGATAGCTAAGATTCTGGAGTGCAAGGAGTGAGCGGCAACTGGAAAAAATACGTTCTCGTCGTAGCCGACCTGCTGCTGGTGGCGTATCTGGCGTGTGCTTTCACCGTGTTCAACAAGCCCGATGAGACCATGCGCGTGTGTACCAAGGCCAACTTCGCGGTGCTCGACGACATCTCCGACGGGTTCATAGACACGGCGGTGGTCATCAGGCGGCTCAAGGAGCACGACCTGTATCCGCTCGGCATGCAGATGAGCATGATAAACTCACGGCGCATAGAGGAGGTGCTCAAGTCCACACCGTTCGTCAAGTCGGCGGAGTGCTATAAGACGAATGACGGCGAGGTGTACGTCACGATAACGCAGCTCACCCCCATAGTGAGGGTGAAGGCCGACAGCGGCGACGACTATTACATAGACGACAAGGACTGCATAATGCCCAACTCGGCATACACGAGCGACCTCATCATAGCCACGGGCCACATCAGCCGGTGGTTCGCGAGGAAGTACGTGTCGCCGTTTGCACGCTGCCTGATGGAGAATCCCGTGGGGCGCAACCTCGTAGTGCAGATCAATGTGCTCCCCGATTACAGCATAGAGGTGGTGCCGCGTGTCGGCAACCACATCGTATGTCTCGGCCGTCTGCCCGAAGTGGCCGACCGCAGCAAGCGGCTCGCCGCCATAAAGGAGTTTACCGACCACAAGATAGGCCGCCTCGTGAAGTTCTATAAGTTCGGACTGGCACAGGTGGGGTGGAACAAGTACTCGTACATAGACCTGGAGTTTGACAACCAGATAGTCTGCCGCCGCCACGGAGCGCACCTCTCTGCGGCATCGCCGTCGGCCCAGGCACAGCCTGTCGTGGCGCAGCCCGCCGCTGATGCGGCCGCCACGCCACGGCAGCAGTCACAGGCATCGCAGCCGGTAGCCCAGTCGCGCCCGGCCGCGCAGCCCCAGGCACCGTCCGCTGCGGCCTCTACCGCCAAGCCGAAGGGCGCAGACTCCAAGCCCAAGAAGGCTGACGGCACATCAAAGAAGGCCGACAGTGCGTCCAAGAAGCCTGACAGTACTCCCAAGAAGGCTGATACCGCCAAGCAGAAAGACTCGAAACCTTCTAAAAACCAAGGCACGAAAACGGACAATACGGCAAAGAAGCAGAAGTCGTCCGACTCCGGCCGCAAGTCGTCTGGTGCAAGTCAGAAGCCAGGCAAGACAGGCTCATCGGCCGCAAATGCCGCCAAGCCGGCTAAGAAGTCGTCATGACACAGACAATATATATTTAATGAAGAAAGGCAATTAGGGCACCGCGCTGCTATGGGCGCACGTCCCCGGCCCTGCGGCAGGGGATGACAGGCAGTACAGCGCGGCCGCTGAAAAAGAAACATATAGGCAATTATAATAAACGTATGGCAAAGGAATTTATCATAGCAATAGAGCTCGGGTCATCAAAGGTGACCGGCATCGCGGGAACGAAAAACATTGACGGCAGCCTTAACGTGCTCGCTGTCGTCAAGGAGGATTCCAAGTCAAGCATACGCAAAGGTGTGGTCTACAAGTCCGACAAGGCCGCCGAATGTCTCAAGAATATAATCAACAAGTTGCGCAATAATCTGAAAACCAATATCGACAAGGTGTATGTCGGCATAGGCGGACAGGGCTTGCACAGCGTGAAGAACGTCATCGTGCGCGAGTATGAGCAGCCCACCATCGTCAGTCAGGCGTTCGTGGACGGAGTGCTCGACACCAACCGCGCCATGTCGTACTCGGAGCAGAAGATACTTGAGGCCGTGCCCTTGGAGTTCAAGGTAGACAGCCAGTACCAGATAGACCCGCTCGGCATACAGTGCAAGCGGCTTGAGGGCAATATGCTCAACATATTGTGCCGCAACTCGTTCGTGCGCATGCTCCGTACATGCCTCGAGAGTGCGGGCATATCCGTGTTCGACACGTACCTCACACCGCTCACTCTCGCCGACAGCGTGCTGACGGATGGCGAGATGCGCTCGGGATGCCTGCTCGTAGACCTCGGGGCTGACACCGCCACGGTGTCAGTGTACTACCGCAACATACTGCGCTTCCTCACGGTGGTGCCGCTTGGCTCGGCCAACATCACCAAGGACATAGAGTCGCTGTCTACCGATGAGGAGACGGCCGAGAAGCTGAAGCTCAAGTACGGCACCGCCGTGCTTGACGGACTCGATGCCGACGACAACCGCAAGGTGAAGATAGACACTGACCGCACCGTGGAGTACTCACGGCTCGTGGAGCTGATACAGGCACGTGCCGAGGAGATAGTGCGCAACGTGTGGAACATGGTGCCCGAGGAGTACCGCGACAAGCTGCTCGGAGGCATAGTGCTCACGGGCGGCGGCTCCAATATGACGGGCATCGACAAGTTGTTCCGCGACATCACGAAAGTGGAGAAGGTGCGCATCGCCGACTTCATATCGCAGCACGTGTCTTACTCCAACTGCGAGCCGCTGGCGCACGACGGCACCATGAACGGTGTGCTCAGTCTGCTGCTCAAGGGCGAGGAGAACTGCGCCGGGGCCGAGATAGACGACAGCCTGTTCGGCAACTCGTCGCACGTCTCGCCTACGTTCACCACCACCTCCACAGCCACCGACGCGCAGACAGCGTCTGCCGTGCAGGGCAATGCTGCTGACAGCCAGCAGGCCACCGACACAGCGGCAGCGCAGCAGCATACCGTGACCACTACTGTCACCGATGAGGAAGAGGACGATGAGGAAGAGGAGGAGACCGTACAGCGCAAGCCTTCGGTGTGGGGCAAGTTCATGACACGCGTCAAGGACTTCGGACACGCCATCGTGACTGGCGAGAGTGACGACAAATCAGTATAACAGCAAAAAGCCGACTCAATAATATTATGCAAGAAGATAAGAATCAGACTACGCCGAATATCCTCGACTTCGGCAGCGCACACAAGCAGAACAGTATCATCAAAGTGATAGGCGTGGGCGGTGGCGGCGGCAATGCCGTCAACCACATGTACCGTGAGGGCATACACGACGTGTCGTTCATGGTGTGCAACACCGACGCACAGGCCCTCAACGACTCGCCAGTGCCGGTGCGACTGCAGCTCGGCAAGGAGGGGCTCGGGGCCGGCAACGTGCCTACCGTGGCACGCGCGGCCGCCGAGGAGAGCATAGAGCAGGTGCGCATGGCCCTCAACGACGGCACGCGCATGGCCTTCATCACGGCCGGAATGGGCGGCGGCACGGGCACGGGAGCCGGCCCTGTCATCGCGCGTCTGTCCAAGGATATGGGCATACTCACGGTGGGTATCGTCACCATACCGTTCCGCTTCGAGGGCACCATGAAGATAGACCAGGCTCTCGACGGTGTGGAGGAGATGGCCAAGCACGTGGACGCGCTCCTCGTCATCAACAACGAGCGTCTGCGTGCCATATACCCCAACCTTACGGTGCTCAACGCTTTCGCCAAGGCCGACGACACTCTCAGCGTGGCGGCCAAGAGCATAGCCGAGATAATCACTACCCACGGACTCATCAACCTCGACTTCAACGACGTGCGCACGGTGCTCAAGGACGGTGGCGTGGCTATCATGAGCACTGGCTACGGAGAGGGCGAGGACCGCGTGAAGGTGGCCATAGAGGACGCGCTCAACTCGCCGCTGCTCAACGACAACGACATATACAACTCCAAGAAGATACTCCTCAGCATCAACTGCCCTGACCCTGAGGGCGGCAAGGATGCCTTCATGATGGACGAGATGAACTACGTACACGACTTCATGAAGAGGTTCCGCAGCAACTACGCCATAAAGTGGGGACTCGCCGTAGACCCCGAGCTCGGCAAGCAGGTCAAGGTCACCATCTTGGCTACGGGCTTCGGCCTGAGCGGTGTGGACGGTGCTGTAAAGCATGCCGAGGAGAAACGCATCCAGATAGAACGTGAGGTCAGCGAGGTGGAGGACGGCAAGAACGAGCGCCGTGACCAGTACTATCCCGACGGCGATACCGAGACGCAGCGCCGTAAGCCCAACTTCTACCTGTTCCGTCCCGAGGAACTCGATGACGACGAGGTGATAATAGCCGTGGAGAACACCCCCACGTACGAGCGCACCAAGCAGCGTGTCAGGGAGATACGGCAGATGACCATTGATGTGGAGGCTCCCGTGGAGCAGAAGCCGGCAACGGCTGACAGCGGCGACGGCATAATACGCTTCGTCTGACCGTGCCGCGTGGCCGTACGTCTCCGCATGGGCAGGGCATGACCTCCGCCCCAGCGTGCGTGCGGCACGTGACGTATAATGGAATACAACGATTTAAAACATTACTATTATGACACTTTTCGACAAGATCAGTGAGGACATCAAGGCTGCAATGAAAGCCCGCGACAAGGTTCGCCTCGAAACCCTGCGCAACATCAAGAAAGTATTTCTCGAGGCAAAGACGGCTCCCGGTGCCAACGACACCCTTGAGGATGCCGACGCGCTGAAGATACTTCAGAAACTCGCCAAACAAGGACATGAGTCTGCACAGACGTTCATCTCCAACAACCGTCAGGACCTCGCCGACGAGGAACTGGCACAGGCCCGCGTCATAGAGGAGTATCTCCCCAAACCGCTCACCGACGAAGAGATAGAGAGCGAGGTAAAGGCCGTCATCGCAGAGACGGGTGCCCAGGGCATGAAGGACATGGGCCGTGTGATGGGCATAGCCAGCAAGAAGATGGCCGGCCGCGCCGATGGCCGCGCAATCTCCGCCATTGTCAAGAGACTGTTGGCGTAGCCTTTTTAAGGGAAAAGTGAAGAGGGAAGAACGAAGAGTGAAGAGTGAAGAATCCATGTGCTGTACTTCTTGCAGTATTGGCCATTGGATTCTTCACTCTTCACTCTTCGTTCTTCCCTCTTCGTTCTTCGTTCTTCGTTCTTCGTTCTTCGTTCTTCGTTCTTCACTCTTCACTTAAACAGTGTTTTCACAACCTCAAGCGACCGCATCTCGGGGAAGTCGGGAATGTGCAGACGGTAGAATCTCAGTATGATGTCCACGCAGCGGTTGCGGTCATCGCGTGACATGGCGAAGAGGTGCATGTTGTCGTAGGTCATGCGCATGAGCAGTCGCATCTTCGCCGCGTCATCGGGCGGCATGAAGTCGGGGTGCATGGGAGCCTGTGGCGTGAAGCAGCCGCTGCGCAGGTCGAAGTACGCGCCGCTGCCCGCGTCGTCAAGGTTGGGGAAGAGCCCAAGAAACAGCGACATGCGCATCATTAGCACCAGATGGAAGTTGGCCGCCGTGCGCACACAGGCATCGAGCCAGCAGATGCTGTTCTCCACGTAGTCGTACAGCGTGGGATTGGCCTGCTCGTTGCGCGTGGCGTAGACGAGGAACTCGGCCACGAACATGGCCGTAGACATCTTATACACATCGAAAGGTATGGAGGAGAAAGGCACTGCTATGGCCGCGTTGCGGAGCTGCTGCAGCTGTCTCGTGCTGCGGTCATCGTACTCTATGTTGAGCAGTGTCAGCGGCTGGAACATCTGCTTGCGCATGCGTCCGCGTCCCGATGCCGGTATGCTTATTATAAACGTCACGCGGCCCTGCTCACGGGTAAGCATATCGACGATTAGTTTCGAGTCACCGTATTTGGTTTTGTGCAGTACAATGGCACGTGTTTTCAACATCATAATGACACCTTTTAAAGCGCAAAATTACGAATTTTGAGCAAGTTAGGGAAAAATTTGAGTTAAAAGTTTGCGCGGTTTCTGAAAAAGCAGTACCTTTGCACCGCTAAATGGGAACATGGTCCCTTCGTCTATCGGTTAGGACGAGAGATTTTCATTCTCTAAAGAGCAGTTCGATTCTGCTAGGGACTACAAATAAAAATAAAATACAACATAAAAGATGGCAAACCACAAATCATCATTAAAAAGAATCCGTCAGGACAAAGTCAAGGCTTTGCACAACAGATACTATGCAAAGACCATGCGTAACGCTGTTCGCAAACTCCGTGCAATGACTGTGAAGGACGAGGCAGTGAAGCTCTATCCCTCAGTACAGAAGATGCTCGATAAGTTGGCTAAGACCAACATCATCCATCCCAACAAGGCCGCAAACTTGAAGTCAAGCCTGTGCGCTCATATCGCCAAGCTCGCCTAAGCAGATTGTTGCAGAAATCCATACGGAGGTCACAAGTCGAAAGATTTGTGACCTCTTTTTCGTTTGTTTCCTTGCCCGAATAAGCAGAAATGACAATATTTGCGCATTGTAAAATGTTTATTATTCACAAATCCACAGCTACTACAATTATTGCTTATTCCAGTATTTCTCAACCATAGGTTTTAGCCTGTCTGTGATGACTTGCATTACCACATTAAAGCTGAGGCTCTCTTTCCACTAGGATGTGGTGTCACGACATCGCCAAACCCTATGTCCACGGACATCCTATGTACGATGCTGTCCATGTGTGCCGTGAAGAAGAGTCTTGTACCAGGATATTTCTTTTCCACAGTGATTGGTTCCACCGTTATGTTTTCCGTGTCAAACGTAACACCGTCCTCGTCACAGGCAATGCCCAATATCTCTCGGAGCACATTCGTCAAGAACTCACGGTCATGGCTGATTTTCTCAGCTATAAAGTCCACGTCTATTGTGGGACGGGCGCTAAGACCGTCTATCGCATAAAGCAGTGAACCGCCTTTCAACAGAAAGTTGTCCTTGTACTGGCTTGCAGATACCCTGTACAGCAACCGTTCATTGAAGTATCTTGCAAGAAGATACATATATTTATGGCCTGACTCATTCATCAGGTTGAGCAGGCGTGTCTTTACGGATTTGCCGTAGTTCTTCTTCATTCTGTTCTATTCTATTGCTATTTCAAGATAATTTCTCAATATGTTGGCGACTCTCAGTCGCTTGGCATACTCTGACAGGCGGCTAAGATTGCGGTCTCTCTTTTTCAGATAGTTGCGTATTACCTCAGAACATACTTCCATTCCTGTTTTGTTGCGGTATCTGACGGCATCGCATACGCTGCGTTCCATGTCTGTTATACGGACATTGCAGCCTGATATTTCTGCATCCATAACCCCGAACGTCAGGTTCTCCTTTTTCCAGTAATAGAGCTCTATTGGCAAGGTTGGCGGTATCGCCACCTTTCGTTTAGCTTCTATGGCAACGCAGAAGTATGGCGGAACGACCGTGGAGAGCTGGTGGTATGCCCACGCATTGTACAGACATACTATACCGCCTGGAACGATTCGCTCAATATCTATCATAGTGTTGAGAAGGGCATCGGGAACGGCATACACTCCATGGCGAACTCTAATCAGCTCGCCACGCTCCTTTGCTCTCACGACTTTCAGATATTCGGATTGTTTTGAGAGCTCGGCTGTGGTTATGATTCCTCCTTGCGAAGTGGCTTTGTGTGTGATGCTATTCATGCGTTAATCTTGTTATAGCTGTTTTTCTCGGTGCAAATATACAGCTTTTATCTTTAAAAACGATATTTTCTTACGGAGAATATCTGTCGCGTCCGTTTGAAACTATCATTATTCTGCCTCTCTGCAAGTGATATTACGGATTCCATGTTCAGATGCCCTGTTCGGCAAGGCGGTAACAAAAATATTGCGTTATCCTTTGCTATTTCGTTATAAATCACTAGACTTTGCAGCGTCTAACCATGCTGAAAGCCCCCGATGGGGCTGAGGGTGGGCGGACATATATATAAAGGCGTTACTGACGCTTTGGTTTTGACGTGTTGGAACTTCGCAACTTCAAACAGATTGTCAAGAGCAAAGCAACGGGAACGCCCCAACAGGTGTATTATATCTGTGCCCTAACCGCCACTGCACGTATTCACGCGCGGTGCGATAGGGTGTATAGTATATTCACACTACGTGGGGCTTTCAGCGTTGCTCGTTTCGACAATCTGGGCAATGCGAAGGCCTCAACACGTGGAACGGGCAGCAGGACTGGCTCCACGCTTGAACCAGTATGTATTTTGTAAGTGTCTGTAAATCAAAAGAAACTTTACGGCATCAAGCGTAAATGATACCATAAAGTTCCCATCGCCTGCAAGAAATCAATCTTGTGTTGTTTATATCAGAAGATGAATTGTTTGCTGCAAGTTAGCGATTAACATCCATTAACTCGTCTTTTGCTGTTTCAATGGCTGTAAGTTTCAATTCGTCTTCACCCTCCAAAGCATCCAATACTTTGTCGGCAAGCCAAAGGGTGAGCATTTCCTTTTCATCCACTTTGAAGTATGT
>JALFIM010000055.1 GCA_022775985.1 Prevotella sp. | reverse complement strand
CCTGAGCCAGGATCAAACTCTCCATTGTAAAGTATCTTTACTCCCTGAAGCACACTATATATATAATGTACGAGGGAAGCGTTTGTCTCTGTACAGGATGAATATCCTTCATCGTAGTCTAAAAGCACCCTTCACTTCTTTAGCCACTCCCGAGGGAGAGACTGGAATTGTCGGTTCGTTCTCTCTACCCGGATGGGTCTCCCCATCCGCTTCTTGTACTACTTCTCTGCCTTATGTAATCTTGTTCAAAGAACTCTTTTCCTTTTCGCTCCCAGTGACTTACCGCCTTAAACCGATGCTTAATCAGGTGGCGTTCGTTCTTGAAAGCGGATGCAAAGGTATGGCTTTTTCTGGTAACCCGCAAGACTTTGCGGGAAAAAGTTATGCGGAAAGACTGTTATTTAACACTTGTTTACATTTTAGCTGGCGATTTGTGCGCGGACACATAGTTATATTTACGCGTGCGTGAGGGCGTGCGGCACGGTGCGGGGCATGGGACGGGAGAGGTGGCGGGCATGACGGATGGGCTTTATGGGCTGATTGGGCATAATGGGCTGATTAGGCTTAATGGGCAGACGAGGCATAATGGGCAGGTATGTTGCATGGACAATATCACTCATCAGCAGAGGAAAGGCTTACAAGACACCAAGAGCTGGCCGCACAAGAAAATGGTGCGGCAACAACCGAGTTGCGAAACGGGCCATTTCGCAACGCAAAACGGGCCATTTCGCACGATGAAATGGACTGTTTTGCAGTGCGAAATGGGCTATTTTGCAATGCGTTATAAATCAATGCGTTACGCATCAATAAGGAACAAAGTGCTTGAAAGGTTTTGACAGTTCATAAGAAAGTCGTACTTTTGCATAATAACTTCTGTGCTTATAACAAGGTTATTCAGCACAAAAAAAATCAGATAAGCGAAAATATCATTATTCAGAATGAGACTTCACGAACTGCTTTTGCCGTTGTTAATACTTGGTTTGGCTGGCGACACCTTTCAGACACAAGCCAAAAAGAATGACGTGCGGTATAAACTCGTGTTCAGAGATGAGTTCAATCTGCCTGACGGTTCACAACCCGACTCCACTATTTGGAGCCGTTGCCAACGGTATGGCAGCCTTTGGAACAGATGGATAAGTACGTCCAAGGATGTCGTATTCATAAAAAACGGCAAACTTGTATGCCGTGCCATACCAAACATCACCGAGAAGAACGATACGGCAAAGATGCTGACAGGAGCAATATGGACGAGAGACAAATATGCCTTCAAATACGGACGACTGCTTGTAAGAATGAGGACAAACGTCATAGACGGTAATTTCCCTGCCGTATGGTTAGGCAGACAACAAAAAAGCGGAGCCAAGGCCCCTTACGGAGAAATAGACGTGGTGGAGATGTTTGGCAGCAAGAAGGAGTCGAATCACAACATACACACCCAGCTTACCATTGACAACCCAAGGCACGGACAGAGAAACAGTTTCAAGCATAAGGTGGATGTAACGAAGTGGCATGTATATGGCATAGAGTGGACTCCAGAGTATGTGAAATGGCTTGTAGACGACGAGACCGTAGGAATATATTATAAATCGCCAGACAAAGAGATGCTTCAAAAGCACCAATGGACTTTCGATGACAGATTCTTCATCCTTATGAACCAAAGCGTGGGCAATGGCGTGCATGACATGAAGCAAGATACCACCAAGACATACGAGACACAATTTGACTGGATAAGAGTTTATCAAAAACAATAAAAATGAATTTCACGAAGAGCATTTTAGCAAAGATATTAGTACATTTCCCCGTAAGCGTTATCAGGCTCAGGTATCTGTTGAGGTTCAAACGATTGCCCAACCTCAAAGACCCACGTAATCTGAATGAGAAGATTCTATATCAAAAGCTATACACAGACACTTCTGCGTGGAGCATGCTGGCCGATAAAGTACAGGTGAGGGAATACATCAAGAAATGTGGACTGGAAAACACACTGACAAAGCTGTATGCCGTATGGGACGATGCCGCTGACATACAATTCGAAAACCTCCCCGATGCCTTCATGCTGAAGTCGAACAACGGCGACGGCAAAGGCACCAACATTGCGATACATGATAAGAACCTGCTTACGGAAGCAGACATCAGAGCCCTAAAAGACAAGGCTTCGGGATGGTTGAAGCAAAAGAACATCGGAGCCCTGTCAGCAGAGCCACATTACCGTAACATCAAGCCGCTCGTATTTGCTGAGGAATTACTGCCCATACCAAAGGGAGAAAAATCCATAGTAGACTACAAGCTATGGTGCTTCAACGGGGAGCCATACGTATTTATTGTAATCTCTAACAGAAAGAGCGGAGGAGAAGCTGAATTCTCATGCTACGACTTAAACTGGAGCAACCGCTCCGACCTAATGGCCACGACCAAGCATTACTGCCTACGCAAGGCAGAATTGCCACGCCCCAAAAACTTGGAAAAGATGGTGGAATATGCCCGAATACTGGCCAAGCCTTTCCCACAAGTGCGCGTAGACCTATACGACATAGACGGCAGAATATATTTCGGTGAACTCACGTTCACTTCGCTTGGAGGTATGATGAACTACTTTACGCCACCGGCCCTGCTTGACATGGGGCAAAAGATTGACCTCAACTACAAGGGATGACGCACCCTGCCATACTACACGATGGCTTATAAGAACGGCATATCCACAGTATGATGTTGGGATATGCCGTCAACGTATTCTCAGTCATATTGTCAGAAATACGCACTGAGAATACGTTTCACATTGTCCGCATGGTAAATCCTGCTCTTGCCGTGAGCATACACCTTCATCTCTTTGAGTTTCTCCTCATGTTCCAAAAGCCATTCGCATGCCTTGATGAAGTCGTCAGAGCTATTCTCAAACGGAACAATAATACCAGACTTTCCATCATCTATCAGTTCGGAAGCATATACCCAGTTGGTTGCAATGACAGGAATTCCTGATATATAAGCATCAAGGATGCTTCCAGGTATGCCCTCTGTGGGGTAATGTGTCGGGAACGCCATGGCATCGTATTGCTCAAGAATTGAAGGTATGTCACTCTGTTGGGCCACCCCTTTATAGTTGACGAAGTCATATTCAGTCACTTTTGTATTGAAATAATCCTCGTCTTTACTGGCTATCATGCCATAGAAATCCACCTCTACATCACTACGATTGTTACGGCGTAGGAAATCACAGTAATCGAAGATAACATCCAACCCCTTCTCTGCCACTATACGTGCAAGGAACACCAACTTCAGATGATGCGCAGTGTGATGTATCTGCGGAGTGAAATCCACGAATTTAAAATTAGGGCAATACGTAAGATTCTTATACCCATACTGGTCACGAAGATTATCGCCCAATAATCTCGTCTCATTGAATATGCGTGCTATGCGTCCGAGGAAGAAGCGATGAAATGGCATAGACCGCAGATATATGTGCAGCCGCCCCCCTATCGTAAATAGATATATCTTGTACCTGAATACCAAAGACAATATATATATCAACGGTACTATCCATTTAAGGTTGTTGTGTGCAGGCAATACGCACACCTTATCGCAACGCATCAACCGCACAAGCATCTTCGCTACTGATAATGGGTCGTATCTGAAAGACTCTGTGTCAAACTCAGACACATCACACCCCATATCCCTCAACAGCCGAGACATATTGCGTGTCTTGACAGACTGACCTTCCATGATATGCGAGCGTTTACCGAAATACCCGAACACCAACACCTTCTCTCGCTTTTGCATAACTACACTTTAAATATTATTCCTATTTGACGCGATTAGCCCTCGCGCACTGACATAATCTGAAAAAACAGTCATCAACAATGACGGACAACACGTGCTTTCTCACACACGACAGTAGTATTGTCTGGAACATCATCCACCACTATGGCCCCTGCGCCTATATTGACATTGTTGCCTATCCTTACTCCGCCCAGGATGATGGCACCAGCCCCGATAGTCACATTATCACCTATCACGGGGACACCAGTCCTCTCTACGCCGATAGTGACACAATGATACACTGTGCAGTTGCGCCCTATACGTGCAGCCCCATTGATTATCGTGGAATAGCTGTGTATAGGACAAAAGCCCTCTGCTATATGACGAGACAGCCTCATGGAACTAATCTTAGGCAAGAATATGTTAATGAGATGCCGTGCAGCCCCTATGCGCATATAGAAGACATTACGAAACTCAGGCTCATCTATCAGCGCACAGCACAGCGGCCATATAAGCAAGCCGCCACCAACGGCATAGTCCCGATATCTCGGCCTCGCCAGAATATCCTTGTTTATCACACCGCGCTTACTTCTGCACAATATATAGCATATAATATGAGGTATGACTCTTGGCATATTAAGCCAAATCTTCAACCTGTTCACATCCATCACTCAGCACATATTATCATTACGAACTAAAAGGTCTGTCTGCAGACAAACTATCATTACTTATTCAATGCGTTTCTGATAGCATCAAGCCACCCATGACCAAAGCGGTCGTCTGGCTCAACATAGTCGCCCTCACCCCACTCGTTCCACGCTTTCAAGAAGAGAATACGGTGCTCCGCCGACTTGTTCTTCACCAGCTCAATAGCCTCTTCTATGGTTTTCTGAAACTTGTCTGGCGTTGCATTAATCAGAGGATTGGTAGCCACACCGGCTCTTGGTGTCCTGTCCCACTGTGGCAACAGCGATGGGTACACATTCTCCCAGGCATCCTCCTCTACATAGTAATGCCTCATCACATCAGCATAGTCACAGATATTCGATGTCGGCATGAAGCTGTTTTTTGTGAGAAAATAGAACAGCATCTTCAGTTTGCCCTTACTCATAGACTGCGCCCTCGACAGGCCAGAGGACAACACTGCGTCAAATCCAAAGTCAAGGATAGCCTTATAATGCTCGGCAGCCTCGTCCGTAGCCCATAGAGACAGTTTGTTGCCCTTTACCGAACGTCCTGAGGAATTGACCGTATAACCCACGAGGTGTATTCCGGGCAGTCCGTTCTCCTTAGCCAATCTCTGCCACAGCTCGATAAACCGCTCCACATCAGGTATAGCCTTGGGTTGGTAGACAGCGAACAGCGGTTTACCATCTACCGTGATATAGCGTTTGTCACGAAATGCAGGAAGCAAGGCGTTGAAATGAGCCACATGATCATCCATAGAATACTCCATCTTCATAATCATGGAGTCACGGTGTGTACTCTTGCCTTTTATCCAAGTTTTGTTGGTCCAGTCATGGTTTGCCCAGCAAAGACAAAACGGGAAATCTGGCTTGCCTGACTCCAATACCTCATTGAATGGACGTTCGAGCAACTGCTTTCCATTGCCGAACCAATAATGATAATAGCAGAAGCCCTCTACCCCAGCCTCACGTGCAAGCTCTGCCTGTTGCTCTCTCACCTCGGGCAGACGCAAGTCGTAGAACCCCAAGTCGGCAGGCAGATGTGGTTGGTAGTGTCCCTTAAACAATGGTTTGGCTCTCACCACATTATTCCATTCGGTAAAACCCTTTCCCCACCATTTGTCATTTTCGGGAATAGGGTGAAACTGTGGCAAATATAATGCTATTACTCTTGCTTTCATTGTAGTATATGTATTATTTATACCTATATTTTATACTTATATATTTTTATATCTTACACAACAAATACGACATTGTCGTAGTCACAACTTCCATAACAGAGTGAAGTCAATATAGTTAAGTCCATAATTCATATATATGACTCCCAACAGCAACACGACAACAATTCCCACCCACCTTGGAGCAATAGTATATGCTATACACGGGAAGAGGAGCAGACTGACCACCCTTATCAACAGGCTGACCCTTATAGCTATCACCGTCACGAACGACAATGCTGCGTATGATGCGATACCTATGGCAAATATTTTCATCAGCAAAGCGAAATATTTGTTATGCTCTGTCAAGGTCTTGGAGAAATACATCAGGTAGAAGTACACCAATACATTGAGCAGGTAGAGCGGGCCAAACACATTCACACCTGTGCCATACTGTCCTGTATCCTCAGCTTGCTGATAACTGGCCAATTTAGCGCCAACCATTGGAATATCCAACATCATAAGCACACCTACACCAACGAAATAAAGTACATATCCAGCCGGTACCACGCTGCTCCATATCAGTTTGCTCTTTCCTGTAAGTTCCTTGTTATTGAGAAACACCATTGGCAACAGCACCAAACCAGACACATGGAAACACGAGCCCAAAATAATAAGCGATGCAGCAATCCATCGTTTTCCCTCACCAATGTAGTATATTGACAATAAGAACAACCCTGACAATACGCCTGTGCGTATCTGCGTCACTTCATGCACGAAATAATAGAAACTTATATATGTGGCAAGGGTGAGGAATGTAAGATCCGTAACCTTGCGTATGGCAAACATCTTGAATCCTACTCCTATAAACGCATAAGTCAAGAACAGCAGATGAACATCATTCGTGAAGATATTGAAAAACGCTGAGATAATCAGAAACGTAGACTCCACCTTATCCGATGCTGATGTGGAATAATAAGTTCTGTATATTTCCTCGTAATTATCTGAGTCTGGGTCTATACCCACTTCCCTCAATCCTGCCAGCAATACCAATGCCAAGAAGAAAAAGAGATACAGCCTGTTGCGGAGACTTGGCTGCATGGAATGCTCAAGAAGTGAGCAGATACCAGCCAATACGAAAAGAGAAATTATCAGATATGCCATAACTAATTACCCCTCCTTACGCATTTTGCAACCATTCTCACGATTTGTGCGCGTTCGTTACTATTAATACCCAACATGACGAAAATAGCCATATTGACTAATGACGACACTAAGAACAATAATACAAGTCCCTTGACACCCGGTTCAATGACAGTCAAAAGAGCCCTTGCCACCATATAGCCCAATATCACAAACAAGCCACCACGTACAAGCAGACTTGTAAGATACCCCCTCACGGAGAAGTGGGCATAGCACCTGTTCAGAAGCACCATCCTTATGACATGAGCAGCTATGATGACACCAAGCATAGACACCAGCACAAATTCCGATGGCAATCCAAACTTCAGCATGACGTAAGCTATTGGCAGGTGCATCAAGGTCATGCTGTCACAACATATATAGTAGTATTTTACAGCACCCGTTGCCTGTATGATAGTAGTTATAGGAGCACTCATCACGATGACAACGGTGTACACCAATATCAACCGCGAGAATGTCACTGTCTCCAATGTGGGGTTTCCTATCCATAGTGTCAGTATCTGTCGCATACATACAAACACAGGTATTGCCACTGTTGACAACAAATAGAATATGCACTTGTTGCTCATGCCAAACATGGTATCAAGTGATTGCCCGTCACAAGCGGCATAGGCTTTTATCATAGGAGCCCTGAAAGCGAGTATGATGCTGTTGCCCAAAGACAAGAAAGCATTGTAGATGGTAGTGGCAATGGCAAAAGCAGCATTGGTAAGCGGCCCGAAAAACATGTTGAGAAGAATGGCGCTGCCTTGCATCAAGCCTACTCCAGCCATAGACCCCAACATAGACCACCCTGTGAAAGATAGTAGCCCCTTATACTCTGCGGCTTTTCTCACGATGACATATCTGCACTCTGCGTACTCTCTTCTACAATACACCCAGTATATGACAAAATCAATAAAGGCTATGACCGCAAGGCATAATGAATAAAAGGCCAAATTATCAATTGCCGTAAGACCTATAAGAAAAGCAGCTAACAGTTTTAACACGCTGTCTATACACGACACCATGGCATATACACCCATCTGCTCATGCGCATATACCGCTGCCGCATACGGTATCTGCAACAGCGTGAAGAAGAATGAGAACACAGCAAAATGAAACACTGTGTTCGCTGCCAGCACACGGTCGGCGGGAATAGTCATATAAGTGTTCAGCACCCATAGACCTACGGTCTCAAACGCGAAGAACAACAATACGCATAAACAAACGATGATATTGACACTTGCCGAAAACACCATACGCAGCTTATCATCTCCGCTGCCACTGCCTGAAAGGTATGAGTAAAACCGCTGTATGGCTTGCGAGAACACAGGTATAAGGCATGAACTCAACGTCACCACACCTGCCACCGCATTGTATATGCCATAATCGCACGCCCCTAATCCACGTAGCAATAAACGTACGGCATAAAGGTTGACAAAAGTCAGAACCGATATGCGCAAGAACAACAGTATGGTGTTTTGTGTTATACGTTTAAACTTACTTGTTTCACCCATTACGAACGTGGTGATATTATTTCACGATTAAATCCTTAATGCTATAAATACTCAGTACTACGACCGCAAGGACACACATTCCTATTACAAACAGCATACGCTTCGGTCCAGTAGGCTTCAGCGGTACTGATGCTCCCTTGACCACGGTGAATGCCGGCGTGCGCTCCTGCACCTTGGCCTTGGCCGCCTGATACTGTGTCATGAGCGCACTGTAAGCATTGTACTTCAGCTGCATGTCGTTCTCCATGTCGTCCTGCTTGGCGCGTATGCTCGTGAGCACCACGTCGGTGTTGGCATCGGCGTACGAGCCATACTTACGGCGCGACTGCTCATAGTCGCGCTTGGCCTCGGCCACAAGGTTTCGGTAGTACTTCTCGTCTATGCGTGCCTTGCTCGTGCGGTAGTTGGTGATGAACACCTGCAGACGCTCCTTCACCGAGTCAGCAAGTATCTTGCACACCAGCGGATCCTGTGCCGTGGTGCTTATGGTGATAAGCGCGGTCTTCTTATCCACGGTTATGGTGATGTTCTTGCGTATGGCACTTGCCACACCCGACCTCTTCTTGTCGAGGCGGTACGGATTCAATGCGCCCGATGATGCCACGCCCGAATCGCTTGATGCAAACAGTTTCTTCACGCTATTCATGGCCTTTGCCCACCACGGATAGTCCAAGTGCTTGGTAAGATAGTCATAGTAGCTGCACTTGACGGTGCCGTCGGCCGTGGCCACTTTGATGTCGAAGAGTCCCACCACGAAGCCATTGTCGCCCATAAGGTCGGGATAGAGCATGGGGTTGATGGCATCCGTCGTCTCCATGTTGCCTATGTCGAAACCGAACGAGGAGGCGAGCGTACCCAACGTCCCACCGATACCCGAGCTGTTGCTCACCTCAGGCGCGAGGCTCAGACTGGAGTCATACGTCCTCGGCACGCACAATATGTATGCACATGCAATCACGAATGTAGCTGGCAGCACTTTCATGAACAGCCTCTTACGGGCTGCTATCTTGCCGATAATCACCCTGAGGTCTATTATCTCCGCACTCTTGTCCTTAGCTGACTCTGAGGTCGTCTTATTATCTTGTTCGTTCATTGTAGTCTAAATATTACGCTATGTAAAATCACAGATGCCTACCACAGCATCACTTTGACAGATTGGCGATGGTGGCTATCATGGCAGCTATCGATGACATGCTCGTGCCAAGGCTCATCGTCTCAGCCACACTCATCTTGCGCTTCAGCTTGGCCGGCACTACTATCTCGCATCCCGGCTGCACCTTGGCACCATGCGAGAGCTTGGAAACTTTACCGTTCATGTATATGATATAGGAACGCCGCTTCACAGCATCTGACGCGAAGCCACCGGCCTGGTCTATGTAATAAGACGCTTTCTTGCCTTTCTCGTAGGCCACGGTGTTGGCATACATCACGGCTCCGTTGATTTTCACCGTACCGTTGTACTGCGGCACCACCAGACGGTCGCCCTCACGCAATATGATGTCGGCATCGCCACCGGGATTTCTCATCGCCTCCTCGAGGTCTATGCCCACAGGATACTCATCGGGAACCTCAAACTTGGCGAGGTTGGCATTCTTGGCACCCTCCGCGGCCTGTTGTATGCCGCTGGAATTGTTGCTGCTTGCCGCCAGCTCAAGGAGGTTTTTCTGCTGCTGCTCCTGCTGCATCTTCAGCACGGCACGCATGCGCTCCTTCTCCGCATCCGTGGCACGGCGCATCAGCTTAGCACCCTTGATATAGGCAAGGCCATTGCTTCCGCCCGACTTCATGAACAGGTCACTGAGTCGGGTGTTGTTGCGCGACAGCGTATAGGTACCCGCAAACAGCACCTCACCGTCTACCCTGACATTCTTCTGCTCCATGTATGCAGGGCTCTTGCGGATGAACACCTCGTCGAACGGCATGAGCACAAAGCCCGGTGTGCCATCAACGACGAACCCATCCTTCAACGACACGGTATAGTTCTTGGCTATGATGCTGTCGGGGCGCAACGCCTTGGCATCGCTCACGCGGCGACTCACGCTCACGTTGACGGTAGAAGCCTTGTCGGTAAGTCCTCCAGCCTGAAGCACGAAGTCCTCTATGGTCTCATTGTCGGCATACTTGTACACACCAGGGTACTGCACCTCACCGCGTATGGTGATGGTGCGGTCGGTCAGACGCTCCTGCTTGGTGGGGACAAACAGCACGTCGTTTTCCTTCAGCGGCACGTCAGCGGCCCTTCCACTCATTATCCCGGCCACGTCAACACTCACCACCTCAAGGGTGCGGTCGGCCTTCATGCGGTGTATCACGGCACGATTTGTGAAAGCCTCCTCGGTGAGTCCCTCCGCATGCTGTATGAGAGAGCGCACGCTGTTGACCTGCTCACCAAGGTTGTACATGCCTGGGCGAAACACGGCCCCCTTCACCTCCACGGTGTTCTCATACCGTTGGAGTATGGAGTCGACGCTCACCGAGTCGCCGTCGGCTATGCGGAAGTTGGAGAAGTCGAACTCCTCCACATTGTACACGGCAAACTCCTTGCCCGTCTTGCGGTTCACCCTCACGGCCTTGCGGTAGGCATCGCCAGTGAATCCGCCAGAGTATTTAAGCAGGGAGGCTATGCTCTCGTTCTTCTTCATCTCATAGAACATCGGGCGCTTCACCTTGCCAGACACGTTCACGAGGCAGTCGTACGGCCCCACCACTATGACATCATTGTCGGCAAGACGCACATTGCCCGTGAGCTTGCCGTTGAGTATATAGTCATATATGTCAACAACGGTCACCAAGCGGTTGTTGCGATACACCTTTATGTTGCGGAGCGTACCGAGATCATTGGTGCCACCAGCCATGTAGAGTGCATGAAACACCGAGGCGAAAGCCGACAGCGTGTATGTACCAGGAGCCATGACCTCACCCATCACATTGACCATGATGGTGCGTGTCTGGCCCACAGTGAGCTTCACCTTGCTGCTGCTGTAACGGCTGCCGAGCGTGGAGCGCAGACGCGCGTTGGCCTGAGCTACCGTCAGTCCGCTCACCTGCACGGGGCCATACCCCTCTATGGTGACCTCGCCATCGGGAGACACCTCGCTCTGTATCGTGCGCTGCGAAGCGCCATAGACATCTATTATCACGGCATCGCCAGGGCCGAGACGGTAGTTCTGCGGCGTGGCAATGTTCATGTTCGGCTCAAAGGTGAGGTTCTTGTTGTTGAATATATCGCGTCCGAACACCTTGTGCTTGTTGTGTGTGAGCTGGTCCTGCAATTGCTTTATCATCGTGGCGGAATCTGTGGGGAACATGCCACCCATCTCTGCCTCCATAAGCAAGCGGTCGTCATCGGCTACATTATAGTTCTCAGGCAGTGGGGCCACGCGTGCAGAGCGGTAGTTAGCCGCATCATCTGTGCCTACGCCTGTGACTGCCTTGTCCTTAGCAGCACCGTTGTTCTTGCGCATGCGGCCATTGGCTTTGCCCGTAGCATCTGATGCAGCCTCTACTTTTGCTTCGCTGCTCATGCTCTCATACCTGGCCCTGACCCTGCGTATCTGCTGTATGTCTACACCCCGTTGCATGAGCTTGGTGACTATCTGCGTCTGCGACGTGCCGGCAGTATGCTCCTTGATGACGAACTCCATGACCTGATTGTCTGTCATCGACGACTGGGCCATGACGGTGCCGGACATCATGAACGTCAAGAACAGGAATATAGAAAGTTTTCTAATAACCATAATTTCACATGTAAATATTTTATACGATACCCGCTGCCATGAGACAGCCGACCTATTATATAACTGTAAAAATCTGAAAATGTTGCGTAAGACTTGCATTTTTTAAATGCAGCAAATGCTTTGACGTATCAATTTGTTTTCATAACTTTGCATAAGACAAGCTGCGGCTCGGCAATCGGAGCAAGCTCCATTGCACTCGCACTTGCATTGTCTTTGCATAAGACAAGCTGCGGCTCGGCAATCGGAGCAAGCTCCATTGCACTCGCACTTGCATTGTCTTT
>JALFIM010000007.1 GCA_022775985.1 Prevotella sp. | reverse complement strand
CGCGTCTCGCGCTTCACGCTGTGGTCGGTCTGCGAGAGGGCTCTCGAAACGGTGGATTTTGATATGCCAAGCTCGTTGGCAATGTCTATGATGGTCACATATCTCATATTGTCTGGGTGTAATGATTGTGTTTTTAGCATGCGCGTGCGGTATTGCTGGTTTTTGCTTTGTGCGCGTGTAGGATGTCACGCGGCTCCGTCATGGGTGGCACAGCGCGCCTGTTCATGCAAAATTACTAATAATTTCTTTATGCGCCAAGAAAAATAATGTTTTGGCAAACGGTTGCCAAAAATGGGAACGGTTGTGGGAACGGTTGCCTTAAATTTGCTGTCATAAATGTTTTTCGTGGTCGGTGGTTTGGGCTATCTTTGCATAAGATAAGCTGCGGCTCGGCAATTGGAGCAAGCTCCATTGCTCTCGCACTTGCGTTATCTTTGCAGCGTTGATACGACAGAGAATATAAATAAAACTACCGCGTTGTCCTGGATGTGAGGCTTGGCGCAATAGCCCGTGCTTCCGACAGGGCACAGCAATGAAGCTGAGATTATAACCTAAACTTACATCTAAAAAGAAATTGATTATGGAAAAGAACTTTATCGGCGTGGAACTGCCGAAAACCATGAAGGCGCTCGTCGCCTATGCACAGGGTGATTATAGGCTTGAGCTTAACTTCCCAGTGCCTGAGTGCGGACCAGACGACATCATCATCAAGACCGAGGGGTGCGGTGTCTGCGCCGGAGACTTGAAGTGTTATCAGGGCGCTGCTAAGTTCTGGGGCGATGAGAACCAGCCGTCGTGGGTGCGTGCTCCGTTTATACCAGGACACGAGTTCCTCGGACATATCGTGCAGATTGGCAAGAACGTGGAGGGATTCGAGATAGGACAGCGTATCACTGCCGACCAGATAGTGCCGTGCGGCAAGTGCAGGTACTGCAAGAGCGGGCGCTACTGGATGTGCGAGCCGCATGCCACATTCGGTTTCCAGAAGGAGAACAATGGTGGAATGGCGGAGTATGTGCGCTATCCGAAAACCTCGGTGCTGCATCATGTGCCTGAGGACATGGACCTCAAGAACGCGCTCCTCATAGAGCCTTACAGCTGCTCGAAGCATGCCGTAGACCGTGCGCAGATTACCAATGAGGATATCGTGGTGATATCGGGGGCCGGTACGCTCGGTCTCGGCATGATAACATACGCGCGGATGAAAAACCCCGCCAAGCTCATAGTGCTCGACATGCAGGACAACAGGCTCGAGAAGGCCAAGGAGTTCGGTGCCGACATCGTGATGAACCCGTCTAAGGAGAACGTCGTGGAGCGTGTCAAGGAGATGACGGACGGCTACGGTTGTGACATATACATAGAGGCTACGGGACATCCTTCGAGCGTACAGCAGGGACTCAATATGGTGCGCAAGCTCGGAAGATTCGTGGAGTTTGGCGTATTTGCCAAGGAAACGAGTATCGACTGGTCTATAATAGGCGACTCGAAGGAGCTTGACGTACTTGGCTCTCACCTCAGCCCGTACTGCTATCCGTTCGTCATAGAGCATATACACAATGGCGTGCTCAAGACGGAAGGTGTGGTCTCGCGCTGCTTCGGTATAGATGAGTGGGAGAAGGCGTTTGACTATGCCACGGGAAAATACGGCGACTTCAAGGTGGCAATAACTTTCTGATACTATAACCTGACATTTTCTATTACGTTGCCGCCTCGCATCGGCTCGCTTGGGTCGTGCTTGGCGGCAAACCGAACAATAACCTTTACTTATGGATATATTGGATAAAGTGAAAAGCACGCCGCACAGCGACTGGCCTGTAGCTACTCAGGAGATATCGGGCCCGGCGCGTTTCTTCGGACTCTATGGCGGAGAGCATATAGCGGCGACGGAGTTTGTGATAGGTGCTACGCTCGTACAGTATGGCTGTTCGGCCACAGACATCGTGGTGGGACTGGCCATCGGCAACTTGCTGGCAACCCTAAGTTTTGCTCTTCTGTGTGCTCCCATCGCCGTGGACACGCGCTTGTCGCTGTACACATACTTGCAGAAGGTGGTGGGAGTGAACGTGCAGAAACTGTATAACCTCGTGTTCGGACTCGGATTCGCGGCTCTTGGGGCCACTGGTATCTGCGTGTCGGCCACAGCCATAAGGCGTGTGTTCGACATACCAGTGCAACTTGAGTGGTATCCTACGAGCCTGGGATTCGTCATTGTGGTGCTGGCTCTCGGTGCTGTGGTGGTGTCGGTAGCTGCCAATGGTTTCAAGGGCGTGTCGCGTTTTGCTACGAAGTGCGTGCCATGGATGATTATGATATTCGCGCTGGCGTATATTGTGGTGTTGCCGATGTTGGCAGACAGTGTGGGGTATGGTAAGATACACTCGCTCTCCGATGCCTTCAACATACTCGACCAGTACTGCTGGCGGCAGACGCCTGAGGCTCAGTCTAAGGGCATGGGGATATGGCATGTCATCGCTTTCGCGTGGACTATCAATGTGGCATTGCATATCGGCCTTAACGACATGGCTGTGTTGCGCTATGCTAAGAAGAAGAGCTATGGCTATATATCGGCTATGGGTATGTTCGTCGGTCACTATTTCGCGTGGATAGGGGCTGGAATACTCGGTGCAGCTGCCTCTACTGTGCTCAACAAAGACCTCGGCTTGCTTGATTCCGGTGAGGTGACGTTTGCTGTTTTGGGCTATGCCGGGCTGCTTGGCGTGGTCATCGCCGGGTGGACTACGGCCAATCCTACCATTTACCGCGTGACTCTCTCATTCAACAACCTGTTCCCGCGCTTCTCGTACAAGCAGATGTGTGCCATTGCGGGTACCGTCATCGTCATCGCGGCGTGCTTCCCCTGCGTGCAGGCGGCAGACTCTGTGCTTACGTATCTCGGCCTTGTGGTGGAGGGCATCGGCGCCATAGTCATTGCCGAGCACCTCGTGTTCCCGCATATAGGCTACACCCGTTACTGGAGTATGTACAAGGGTGACAAGACGAATGTGCCTGCACTGATATCATGGATGCTCAGTTTCGTGTTCTTCGCGTTGATGCTTGTGTACCGGCCTATACACCAGAATTTCTGGTTTATCCCTAATTTCTTCATACCGTTCTTCTCGTACATCATCCTGGCTGGACTCATGGGAGCTCGCCGTAAGTATGATACCAAGCAGCAGGAGGAGCTGGAGTATGAGAAGGCTTTGCAGGAGTATGTAGACAAGCACACCGTGCTTGCGGAGCGGTTGCGCAGCACCATGCCGATGACTGTGGCCAAGGTGTTCCAGTATGTGGCACTTGGTGCTATGGCGGTCACTGGCATTGTGTATGCGGAGGGTTGCGTTACTGTGGAGCAGATGAAGGGCTATGAGCTCGCGTTCACCATCGTGTACTTCATATGTATCATCACTTCATCACTGTTGGAGAATGTAGAACGCAAGAAGTTGCAGCAGTGATTTATGACTGAAGATATGGATGGCAAGACTATAATAGTGAATGGCAGAGCCGTGCTCGGCATAGAGTTGGGCTCTACGCGGATAAAGGCCGTGTTGCTCGATGAAGGACTTGTGTCTCTGGCTCATGGCTCTCACTCGTGGGAAAACAAGTTTGTCGATGGTTTGTGGACATACTCTCTCGATGATGTATGGGCTGGACTTCAGGACTGCTATGCCAACTTGCGCCGCGATGTGATGGAGAAGTATGGCGTGGAGATAACTCGTTTGCGTGCTGTTGGATTCAGCGGCATGATGCACGGCTACCTTCCTTTCGACAAGGACGGCAGACAACTCGCCGCGTTTCGTACATGGCGCAACACCAATACGGCAGAGGCTGCCGCTGAATTGACGGAGCTTCTGGAGTTTAACATACCTCTTAGGTGGAGCATCTCACATCTTTATCAGGCCGTACTTGATGGCGAGGAGCATGTGGCTGACATCAGTTACATAACCACTCTGGCAGGATACGTACACTGGAAACTCACAGGCAAGCGTGTGATGGGAGTGGGAGAGGCTTCAGGCATGTTCCCTATCGACCCTGAGACGAAAGACTACGACTCGGCCATGGTGGCTAAGTTTGACGATATGATGGCACGGAGAGAATATAGGTGGAGGCTGCGTGACATCCTGCCTACGGTGCTGTGTGCTGGCGACGATGCCGGAACCATTACGGCAGAGGGTGCCCGTCTGCTTGATCCAAGCGGCAATCTCCAACCAGGTACGGTGACTTGTCCGCCAGAAGGTGATGCCGGAACTGGTATGGTGGCGACCAATGCCGTGCGGCCACGTACGGGAAATGTGTCCTGTGGCACGTCATCGTTCTCTATGATAGTACTTGAGCACAATCTCAAACACCACTATCCGAGCATAGACATCGTGACCACTCCTGACGGTTGGCCGGTGGCAATGGTGCACTGCAACAACTGCACGTCGGACATAAACGCATGGGTTGACGTGTTCAGGCAGGGGCTTGAACTGTTCGGATGTGATGCTGATACGGGCACGCTGTTCACAAAACTGTTCAATGTGGCACTTGAAGGTGAAGCCGACTGTGGTGGTCTGCTCTCATATAACTTCTATTCCGGTGAGCCTGTCGTGGCACTTGCCGAGGGTCATCCCATGGTGATGCGCTTCGTGAATGGCAAGTTTTCGCTCGCCAACCTCATGCGCTCGCATCTCTACGGAGCCGTAGCTGTGCTGAAAGTAGGCAATGACATACTGCTCAACGATGAGCATGTGGCTCTTGACAAGCTCACTGGCCATGGCGGGTTCTTCAATACTCCGCTTGTGGGACAGAAAATTCTGACGGCCGTATTCGGTACGCCCATCACCGTGATGAAGTCGGCCGGTGAGGGGGGCGCGTGGGGAATAGCCCTGCTTGCAGCCTATAGCGTAGACAAGAAAGACGGCCAGCACCTTGCAGACTACCTTGATGAAAAAGTGTTTGCGGGCAATGAAGGCGTGACGCTGGCCCCTGACAAAGCAGAGGTAGAGGATTTCAACAGATACTACAAGTCATGGATAGAAGGCTTGGATATGGAGCGTGCCGCATCAAACGTCTCCAACCGGTGACGGTGATGATGCGTGATTACGACTCACTGCATGGCAATTATATCACGTTTGCATTCCAATAACGATTATCCTGAGCACACGGAACGTCTATAGTCCGTGTGCTTTTTTCATGAAATGAGCTGTGGTTTGACCGTAATGACAAGTTCCATAGCCATCATGTGGGCACGCTTTCTTGTCGCGTATAATCAGATATAGTATTCGGCACTGTCTACGAGTCCGGCCCGTAGGGCGTACTTCGTGGCCTCGTGTACGGTGTTGACTCCAAGTTTTCGGAATATATTTTTGCGGTGAGTGTTGACTGTGTGGAAACTGGAGAATCGTTTCTCTGCAATCTCCTTGGTAGTCATGCCGAGGGCCATGCACTTCAGTATCTCAGTCTCCGTCTTGGTTAGCTTCACCTTCTCCTCCTGTATGGATGGGGCCGTGATTAGCATCTCGGCTATGCGCTGGCAGAAGAAGCGGTGCCCTTTGACCGCATACTGTATGGCCTCACGTATCTCTGTGAGCGGAGACTCCTTCATCACTATGCTGAATGAGTAGCTTTCGGCGGCTATCTGCCGCGCGAAGTCTATGCTCAAGTCCTCGCTGAACAGCAGCCAATGGGCCTGTCTGAACCGCTGTGCTACAATCATGAGCTCCGAGATGTCGTTGAAGTCGAACAACGTGAAGTCTATTATTACCACGCAAGGCTCATCTTGTGGCAACTGACACAGCAGCGAAGCCTTGTCCTCCACGTACTTGTAGGAGCAGTCGCTCATCCTGTCTATGATGTACATAAGCCCGGCACATGTGATGCCTTGCCTGTCGGCGATGAATATTTCCATGATTCGTAATCCCTTTTTTTTATCGCAGCATGACGGATGTCGGGCCGTCTGGCACTGCCGTTGCTGCCGTTGTGGTGTGCTGTTTTCCCATGTCCTGCCGCCGATGCCGGCATGCAGGCTATGATAAAGTATTCGGGCCATGACATGCCGAGCGGCGAGTCATGGCCCGTAAGGTGTTGTCAGAAGCTCATGGCGAAGCTGAAGCGCACGCCGTTCTTGTGCGTGTGGGGCAGGTCGTTGTAGCTCAGTCGGCGTACATAGTCTATGCCGAAGAACTTGAATATGTTGTGTACACCTGCCACAACCTCAAAGTATGGCTTGTTCTTGTCCATGATGTGGCTTGCCTCGGGAAACTTGAAGAGCTCTGGGTCGGATGCGTTCTGCTCGAGGAACGGGTTGTTCTTGTCGGTGAGCGTGCTCCACATGCCCTTCACCGCTATGTACTCACGCCACTTCAGACGCTTGATGAGCGGCAGACGGTTGAGGATTTTGCCGCTGAGATCCCACGATACGGAGGCATAGGCGTAGCGGTCGCTGAGGAACTCCATGTTGCGCATCATGCTGAACGTGTTCTCAAGCTCGAAGTATGTGATGTTGACGGGCGGCATGATGAGCAGCGGGAACGGCACCTTGTTCCACTGTGCGCCACCGTTGAGGTGCGTATCCACGTAGCCCCATGACCCGAGCCAGAACCGCTTGTATATGCCCAGCTCAGTGAAGTTGAGCTTGTAGCCGCCGCCAAGGAAGTTTTTCACGCCCATGGTGTGGCTGAGAGTGAATTCAGGCGAGTCGAGGTTGACGGGCAGACGCTGCTGCTTGGTGTTGACGTATGTCTGTCCCGGGCAGTAGCGCAGCCCGAGTTTCAGCTCAGTGGTGCGTATGCGTGTCACGTAGTCGGGCACTGTCTGCCCGTCGGCATCGGTATTCGTGCTCACCATCTTCTCGAATACGAGGTCGCCAGTGGGCCTGTTGCTCTCGGCCTTGATGGAGGTGTTGAAGCTGAATCCCCAGTCTGTCTCGTACATGAAGCTGAGTTTCTGACGGTTGTAGAAGTACATCTGCTCCACCTTCTGTGCGCGGAACGTCATGAACACGTTGTCCTTGTTGTGTATGAGGAACTTGTCCGAGGGCGACATCACGTCATTGGCTGTCTCGAACGTTATGTTGCGCTGAGGGAACTCAAACGGCACGTTCTTCTTCTTGTTGAGACTGTATGTGAACTCAGAGCCGTAGTAGTGCTTCTTGGAGTCCACGCCGTAAGCGTAATATCCGTTCCAGAAGAAGTGCGGATTGAGGTTGGCGGAGGTCCTTCCGCTCACTCTGAAGCGGTAGCCGTCAACGAAGTTCTTGGAGATGAGGGTGTTGATAGGCCCGAAGTCGAACTTGCTCTTGGTGCGTGACGAGCCAGTCTCCACGTAGTTCTCGAAGAGAGCGCGTATGCCGAAGATTATCCACTTGAAGTTCTTGGACTGTTCCATGCGGTGAATAAACGCGTTCATCGACGACTCACTCTTCGTCAGGCCCACGGCTCTGTACTGGTTCCAGAAGTCATCGTCGCGCACCATGGCATCAGCCTCATGCTTCACCTTGGCCTTTCCTTTGAACAACTTGTTGGGAAGCTCATCGAAAGCGTAGTCGCTGAGGCGTGTGGTACGGGTCACGAGAGCCTCGTGTATCCACTTGTTGATGCGTATCTCCGCCGTCATGTCGTCGGTGGTGAGCACCCATTCGCCGTTGGGCAGCTTGGTGTACTCCTGCACTATCTTCATATCCTCCACGAAGTTCACGTCAGTACGCTTGGGAAGTGTCATCTCGCACTTCTTGACATGCAGCGTGGAGTCGGCCAGAATGTACAGGTCGCCACGGAATCCGAAGTCCTGCTGGTTGTTGGGTATGAACTCCAGATGGTAGCACAGGTCACGGTCTACGTACACCGTGTCGGCTATATAGTAGCGGTAGAACGATATGCCGGTCTCTCCGATGGGGCTTGTGAACTGGTATTGCAGCAGACGTATGTGGTCGTCGTAGATGTCCACGTCAGTGAACACCTCCTTCAGCATGGTGTTGAGTATGTCGCCGGTCTGCAACAGGTTGTTCACGCCCTCGGAGCGAGTGCCCTTTATTATGTCCTTCTCCTCCTTCGGGTCCTTGCGGTATATATGCTGGCTCACGGTCTCGTCTACCGACACCGGCAGTATGAGCTTGTTGTTGTATGGGCTCGTCTCAATCTGGTCTACCACCCATGGCTTGTTCTTGAAGCGTCCGCTGTCGAGGTCGGCGGGCTTGATATCGTTCATGGCGAGCGTTATCTTCTGGTACTTGTTGTACTGGTAGTAGTCGTGATTGGAGAGGTCGGTGCGCTTCTTAGCCGCCACCACGCGCTTCATCAGCTCCACGGCAGGGTTGTTCTTGCGCGAGTACTTGCCACGGCGCACTTTCACCACCACCTCGCCGAGGCTCCTCGACTCGTCCTTGAGCACAATCTTGAGCTTGGATGGAGTCTTTGCGTCTACGGTCATTTCATGCGACTTGAAGCCTACGGAGCTGAACGTGAGCACCCATCCCTCATGTCTGTCTATCGTGAAGTTGCCATCTATGTCGCTGGCTACGGCCACATGATGTCCCTTGTACATCGCGCTGGCAAAGGGTATGGCCTCCCCGTCGTCATCGACAATGACTCCACTTATTTTCTGCGCACCAATAGTGAGTACGCACATTATAAAAAACAAACAGCTAAATAATCTTTTCACCTTTACTAAATTAATTCGGCTGCAAAGTTATACATAATTATTTATAAAAGAGAGAAAACTTTTTGGTTATTAATATTTTTTCCATTAATTTTGCAGCAAATTATGGAACGACCCCAGTTTATACCTATTATAATTGGTACAGGTTTTGGAAGTGGTTTCTGGCCGTGGGGGCCTGGGACTGCAGGAGCGTTGCTGGCCACAGTGATGTGGGCAGTGGCCGGACTGTGCTTTGGCCCGTGTCAGCAGGCGTTGCTGACGGTGGCGGCAGTCATAGTGTTTACAGTGCTTGGCACGTGGGCTACGGCTCGTCTTGCACCCTATTGGGGCGACGATCCGAAACGCGTAGTCGTAGACGAGATGGTGGGCGTGTGGATACCCTTGGCGGCATGTCCTCAGCTCACCGGCGAAGGCTCTACGTGGGCATATTGCGCCGCGGCTTTCGTGCTGTTCAGATTCTTCGACATACTCAAACCCCTTGGCATACGCCGCATCGACCGCATGCGGGGCGCGTTCTACGTCATGGCCGACGACATACTTGCAGGTATATACAGTGTCATAATCATAGCTGTGGCGAGATGGGCAATATGAGAAACGCTGTGACAACGTTCTGCAAGGCACAGTTCTCGGCATGGATAGCCACGTGTGTAGACTTCTCGGTGAGCCTCGTGCTGGCCAGGGTCTGCGGATTGTGGTATGCCTATGCCACGTTTCTCGGGGCCGTGTCGGGTGGTGTCACCAACTGCTTCATCAACTACCGCTGGGTGTTCAACGCCATAGGCATGAAGAAGTCGTACGTGGCCCTGCGCTATGTGTGCGTGTGGGTGGTGAGCATCGCGCTCAACACCATGGGCACATACCAGCTCACCCAGGCCACAGGCATTGACTTCATCATAGTGAAGGCCGTGGTGGCAGTGCTCGTGGCGGTGCTGTGGAACTACCAGATGCAGCGCGTGTTTGTCTTTCATGCCAACAACAGGGAGCAAGTAAAATAACAAAATATGAATTACAGGGATTTTTTACAGAAAGTCATCTACCGTATCATCAATCCGCTGATAAAGGGTATGATAAGGGTAGGCATCACTCCTAACTTCATCACTACCACAGGCTTCGTGCTCAATGTGGTGGCCGCGGGCTTCTTCGTCTATGCCGCCATATACCAGCCCTACGACCTCGCCCTGATAGGGTGGGGCGGCGGCATAGTGCTCTTCGCGGGGCTGTTCGACATGATGGACGGCCGCCTGGCGCGTATGGGCAACATGTCTTCGGTGTTCGGAGCCTTGTGGGACTCCACGCTCGACCGTTACAGCGAGCTGTTCACGCTCTTCGGTATATGCACCTACTTCCTCCTCAACGGCTGGGAGTGGATGGGCGTGGTGACGTTTCTCGCCATGGTGGGCTCCGTGATGGTGAGCTATGTGAGGGCGCGTGCCGAAGGACTCGACATAGAGTGCAAGGTGGGACTCATGCAGCGGCCCGAGCGAGTGGTGCTCACGGCCCTGGGGGCCATACTCTGTGGCGTGTGCGGCGACCTGCTGTGGCTCGCCGTGCCTATCGCAGTCATTGCGCTGCTCGCCAACATCACGGCGTTCTGGCGCGTGCGTCACTGCTACAAAGAGCTGCGCGGCAAGTGACGGCGCGGCCTACGACATGTCTAACCGTTAATACGTTATCAGCAATTGTTCAGTATATACATCATCATATTGTATGTGGCTATGGTGGCGCTGCGGCCTACGCGCAAGCTGGCGCTTGCCCTCACGCCGTGGCTTATATTCGCATGCTCGTACGACTGGATGCGCCTTCTGCCCAACTATGAGGTCAATCCCATAGACGTGCGTGGGCTATACGACGCGGAGAAGAGCCTCTTCGGCATAGGCGCAGGGGCCGCGCGGATGATACCGGGCGAGTATTTCGCCGCCCATCACTGCGGTGTGGCCGACTTCATGGCGGGCCTGTTCTACCTCTGCTGGGTGCCAGTGCCGCTGGCTTTCGGCATATACCTGTACCTGAAAGGCGACAGACGGTCGTACCTTAGGTTCTCGCTGGCATTCCTGTTGGTCAACCTTATAGGCTTCTGTGGCTACTACATACACCCTGCCGCGCCGCCATGGTATGCCATGGGCTACGGTTTCGAGCCGCACATCCACACTCCGGGCAACGTGGCCGGGCTCGGACGCTTCGATGCCATGACAGGGCTTGGCGTGTTTCACGCCCTCTATGGCAAGAATGCCAACGTGTTTGCTGCCGTACCCTCGCTCCATGCCGCCTACATGCTCATCACTACCATATACGCGGTGGTGAGCCATCAGCGCAAGACAGTGGTGGCACTGTTTGCCGTGATATGCCTCGGCATATGGTGGACTGCCGTGTACACCGGCCACCACTACATCATAGACGTGCTCTTGGGCATAGCCACCACCATCGTAGGCATACTCCTCCTTGAGCGCGTGTTGCTGCGCATACCAGCCGTAAGCCGCTGGCTCGGCAAGTATATATCGCTTATCTGATGTGCCGTATATGCCGCCGTGCATGACGGTGTGTGTCGCTCGTTGACACGCGAGACATAAGTTGTCGGCATGGTTTGTGTCGTATGTTATAACTATTTGGATATCAATGAATTGCAAAACGGCCCATTTCGCACTGCGAAATGGGCCGTTTTAGCTTCCGAAATGGGCCGTTTTGCAGTGCGAAATGGGCCGTTTCGCAAACCATGTCGGGCTTGGTGCGTGTGGGGCATCCCCGCAGTGGGTGGATGGTGCGGCAAGAACGTGGGTGGTAAATCGTGTCAATTTGTGTTTTAATCGTCATATAGCCGTCGGCCGATTCGTTTTTCTCGTCTGTTTTTTTTAACTTTGCATCCGTTATGCGGAGCCTCCTCCATGCACCGCCGCTACTACGGCGGCACACATGAGCGGGCGGCACTGGCACATAGCATACGAATCGTCAATATTTAATTGTCACACAGCAATATGAGAATTCTGTTATTAGGAAGCGGCGGACGTGAGCACGCCTTGGCTTGGAAGATAGCTCAAAGTAAGAAAGTGGAGAAACTCTTTATCGCTCCGGGCAACGCCGGCACGTCGGCCTGTGGCGAGAACGTCAGCATAAAGGCCGACGACTTCGAGGCACTCAAGCAGTTCGCTGCCGACAACGGAGTGGATATGGTGGTCGTAGGCCCCGAGGATCCGCTGGTCAAAGGCATATACGATGACTTCAAGTCAGACCCGCGCACGGCCTCCATTCCCGTCATCGGCCCGTCGAAGGCTGGTGCCGTGCTTGAGGGCTCCAAGGACTTCGCCAAGGGGTTCATGCAGCGCCACGGCATACCTACGGCTAAGTACAGGACATTCAACGGCACCAACGTGGAGGAGGGCATAGCGTTTCTTGAGACACTGAAGGCCCCCTACGTGCTGAAGGCAGACGGACTGTGCGCCGGCAAGGGCGTACTCATACTGCCTACGCTCGATGAGGCCAAGGCAGAGCTGCGCGAGATGCTCGGCGGTATGTTCGGCAATGCCTCGGCAAGCGTGGTCATAGAGGAGTTTCTCAGTGGCATAGAGTGCTCCGTGTTCGTGCTCACCGACGGCCGGCACTACAAGATACTGCCCGAGGCCAAGGACTACAAGCGCATAGGCGAGCACGACACCGGCCTCAATACCGGCGGCATGGGCAGCGTGTCGCCAGTGCCTTTCGCCGACAAGGCGTGGATGGACAAGGTGGAGAGCCGCATCATACGCCCCACCGTGGAGGGACTCGCCGCCGAGAGCATAGACTATAAGGGATTCATATTCTTCGGACTCATCAACGTAGATGGTGAGCCTATGGTCATAGAATACAACTGCCGCATGGGCGATCCTGAGACGGAGACGGTGATGCTCCGCCTGAAGAGCGACATCGTAGACCTCTTTGAGGGCGTGGCCAACGGCACTCTCGACAAGTGTCATGTGGAGATAGACGAGCGTGCCGCAGTGTGCGTGATGCTCGTGAGCGGCGGTTATCCGCAGGCATACAAGAAGGGCTACCCCATCAGTGGGCTCGACAAGGTGGAGGGTTCCATCGTGTTCCACTCAGGCACGGCCCTGCGCGACGGTGCCGTCGTGACCAACGGCGGCCGCGTGATAGCCGTCAGCTCCTATGGCGCAGACAAGGAGGCAGCCCTGCGCAAGTCGTTTGAGGAGGCACAGAAGGTGGAGTTCACCGGCAAGTATTTCCGCAGCGACATAGGACAGGACTTGTGATACAGGGCCTCAGTGCCCATTACAGGCATTCTCCATGGCATGCCGCCGTGGAGAATGCGCTCAATATACAGGATGACAATGCTGCGCTGGTGCGCGGCGTAGAGATACAATGTCTATAAAAAGATTTCAGAACAAGATAGCAGAGAGCCGCATGGCCTTGCCCTTCACCGCAGTGTATGCGTTGTTGGTGTGCTTCGCGTGTGGATTCGTGGAGCACGGTATGTGGATGCAGCTGGCCCTGCTCGCGGTGTCGTCGTTTATGATGCTCGAGCTCAACAATGCCAACGCCCTCATACGTATATACAGCCGTATGGTGTCGTGCTCGTTTCTCGTGTTCGCGGTGATGGCCGTCTTTATACTCGTGTCGGTGCCACACGCAGTGGTGCAGTTGTGCTTCATAGCGTTTCTGCTGCTGCTCTTCAGCGCATACCAGGACAAGGGGGCCATGGGCCGTGTGTTCTATGCCTTCGTCATGCTCGGCGCGGCGAGTCTCATGTTCGTGCAGATAGCCTACTTCCTGCCCGTGGCATGGGTGCTGCTCTTCGCCAACATCATGGCTGGCGGAGGGCGCACGTACTTCGCGTCGGTGCTCGGATTCATCACTCCCTACTGGATAGCGGGCGGCTATAGTCTGTACACGGGGCAGACGGATGAGTTCGTCGGGCACCTGTCGGGGCTGTGGACGTTCGGCCCGCTGCTCGACGTGGCCGCTGTGGACATGCACCGTATGGTGACGTTCGGGTTCATAGTGCTGGCCTCGCTCACGGGTATCATACACTTCCACCGCAACAGCTATAAGGACAAGATACGCACACGCATGCTCTTCGAGGTGTTCACCACGCTGTTTCTCTGCTCCATGGTGTTCGCGGTGCTGCAACCGCAGCACGCCGACTGCCTTATGGCCATGATGACGGTGTGCGGCTCACCGCTGGTGGGGCACTTCATCTCGCTCACCAACACACGCCTGACCAACGCCTGGTTTGTGTGCCTGCTCATTGGCGCACTGTGCATAACAGTCTACAACGTATGGATGCAGTGATGGATTTTCTCCTCGGATGGGGATGCTGGGGAATGCTCGTGTCGGCGTTTCTGGCTGGCAGTTTCCTGCCTTTCAGCAGCGAGGCCGTGATGCTTGGGCTTATGGCAGTGGGCGTGGAGCCCTGGAGTCTCGTGGCGTATGCCACCGTGGGCAACGTGGCCGGTGGGATGTTCAACTACTGGGTGGGGCATTTCGGGCGGCTCGACTGGATAGAGAAGTACCTGCACGTGAAGAAGGCGAGCCTCGACCGTGCCGCGTCGTTCATGAAAGACCGTGGCGCATGGATGGGGTTCTTCGCGTTCGTGCCAATACTCGGCAGTGCCATCACCATAATGCTTGGCCTGATGCACTCCAACAAGTACATATCGCTTATCAGCATGACGCTCGGAAAGTTCCTGCGCTACCTGCTGCTGGCTTATGGCGTGAAGCTGCTGTTCTGACGGCATGACGCATCACTTATGACAACAATATGTAATATGAGAAAAATCACTTGCTTGCTTATGGCCGCACTTGCCGTGGCACTCGTGTCGTGTACGGGCCGACGGGTGAAGTCGGAGCGCGTCATAACAGTGACCATAGAGCCGCTGCGCTACTTCACGGAGCAGATAGCCGGCGACCGCTTCAAGGTGGTGACGATGGTGCCCGTGGGCGGAAATCCAGAGACATACGAGCCGTCGGCGCGGCAGATGATGGACTTGTCGCAGAGCGACATGTACGTGAAGGTGGGCAGCATAGGCTTCGAGCGCACGTGGATGAAGAGGCTTGAGGCCAACGCTCCGCATGCCATCGTCGTGGATTCGTCTGAGGGCATAGGCATGATATCCACCGGTCACGGCTACGACCCGCACACGTGGATGAGCACGTCCAACGCACGCGTCATAGCACGCAACATATATTCGGCTCTTGTGTCGATAGATGCCCGCGACAGTGTGTACTTCCGTGAGAACCTCGAGAGGCTCTACACACGCATCGCCAGTGTGGACACGTACATCCGAAGCCGCATCACCAGCGGCACGCCTTCGGCGTTTCTCGTCTATCACCCCGTGCTGACATACTACGCACGCGACTTCGGTCTGCGCCAGATAGCCATAGAGGAGGAGGGACATGAGCCCAGTGCGGCGCAGTTGCAGCATGTCATCAGCACGGCACGGGATGCAGGGGTGCGCACGTTTCTCGTGCAGAGGGAGTTCGCCAACAGCAATATAGCTGTGGTGGCGAAGGCCGTTGGCACTCGCAAGGCCAGCATCAATCCGCTCGGCTATCAGTGGGACAAGGAGATGAAGGCCGTGGCTGAGCTGCTGAGATAATACTATATAATAATGTGTGCCTGGCACACGCAATGACAAACATCAACCATTGTGCTTCGACTTACAGACATATCGGCTTCGTACGATGGGCGCACCGTCCTTGAGAACGTGTGCCTTGAGGTGGCCGACCACGACTTCCTCGGCATAGTAGGCCCTAACGGTGGCGGCAAAACTACGCTCATAAAGGTGATGCTCGGACTCAAGAAACCCGACTCGGGCAGTGTGCGCTTCACCGTAGGAGGCATGCCCGCGGCAGACGTGAGCATTGGCTATCTGCCGCAGTACAGCCATCTCGACAGGCAGTTTCCTGTCTCCGTGCGTGAGGTGGTGCGCTCGGGTCTCGCCTCATGTAAGCCACTATTCGGGCGTTATCCGCCCGAAACGCGGGCTCTCGTAGACGGTGCTCTCGACCGCATGGGGCTCACGGCCCTTGCCGACAGGCACATAGGTGCGTTGAGCGGAGGGCAGCTTCAGCGCGTGCTCTTGGCACGTGCCATCGTGGCACGGCCCTCCATGGTGGTGCTCGACGAGCCCAACACGTACATGGACAGGCACTTCCAGGCCAGCATGTACAAGCTCCTGCACGACATCAACGGCGAGTGCGCGGTGGTGGTGGTGAGCCATGACGTAGACAGTCTGCGCCGCAATGCACGCAACATAGCTTACGTAGACCACACATTGACCTACAATCCTGCTTCGATGCCGCTGTGACGGCACTGGCTGATGGGTATAGAGCCAAAAATATTTAATTTATTTTGCATTGTATTCTATTTGCTGTATCTTTGCAGAATGTATGTTGCGACTTGGCATTTGAAACGGTTTTCCATTGCTCTCGCACTTGCATTATCTTTGGATAAGATAAGCTGTGGCTCGGCAATCGGCGCAAGCTCCATTGCCCTCGCACTTGCATTATCCTTGCAGAATATAGTCGAAATAACTACACATTCATTTTATATTAAAGATTAATGAAACAGTACAACTTAGTGAACAATGTCGTAGGCTGGCTCACATTCTTGGTGGCGGCTTTCGTATATTGCTCAACGATTGAACCGACAGCGAGTTTCTGGGACTGTCCTGAGTTCATAACGACTGGTTATAAACTTGAAATCGGACACCCGCCAGGGGCACCATTCTTCATGCTCACGGCCAACCTCTTCTCACAGTTCGCGTCAGACCCATCACAGGTGGCGCGGATGGTCAACACCATGAGTGCCCTGCTGAGTGCCACCACTATACTGTTCCTGTTCTGGAGCATCACGCATCTCACGCGTAAGCTCATACTCAAGGACTGGAACTCGCTCACCACTGCCAAACTTATAGCAATAGAGGCTTCTGGACTCGTGGGCGCATTGATATATACGTTCAGCGATACGTTCTGGTTCTCGGCCGTAGAGGGCGAGGTGTATGCCTACTCATCGGCGTTCACCGCCGTAGTGTTCTGGCTCATACTCAAGTGGGAGGACCATGCCGATGAGCCTCACAGCGACCGCTGGCTCGTGCTCATTGCCTACATGACGGGTCTGTCTATCGGCGTACACTTGCTCAATCTGCTGTGCATACCAGCCATCGTACTCGTCTACTGCTACCGCCGCTTCCCGAACATAGAACTCAAGGGCTCGCTCATAGCCCTCGCTGTATCGTTCGTTATAGTAGCGGCAGTGCTCTATGGTGTGGTGCCCGGCATCATCACCGTGGGTGGATGGTTTGAGCTTTTCTTCGTCAACACGCTCGGTTGTCCGTTCAACACCGGCGAGGTGGTGTACATATTCCTCCTCGTGGCTGTGGTGATATGGGCCATATACGAGACATATACCGACAAGAGTCTGCGTAGGCAGAATCTGGCTTTCGTGCTCTCTGTGGGTATGCTCGGCATTCCGTTCTACGGATGGGGATGGTCTGCGGCCATCATCGGTGCTGTTGTGCTCGTGGCTCTGTGGTTCCTGCTCGGCTACAAGCGCACCATTGAGAAGAAACTCGTGCCCCTGGTGTCGTCGCATGTCAAGAATACCGTGCTGCTGTGTCTGCTCATGCTCATGATAGGATACTCGAGTTACGCGCTTATCGTAATCCGTTCTACGGCCAATCCGCCTATGGATCAGAACTCGCCTGAGGACATATTCACGCTTGGAAGCTACCTCAGCCGTGACCAGTATGGCGACCGTCCGCTGCTCTACGGACAGGCTTACACGTCGCAGGTGGCTTACGACGTGGAGGGAAACATGTGCATTCCGCGCCGCGTCAAGGGCGCACCTGTGTATCAGCGTAAGGAGAAGGCATCGAAAGATGAGAAGGACTCTTACTTCATTGTGAACACAAAGGACAAGTTGGTGTATGCTCAGAACATGCTTTTCCCACGTATGTACAGCCCAGACAATGCTCAGGCATACGAGAGTTGGCTCGGAGGGGTAGACGGTACAGACGTGCCATACGACCGCTGCGGCGAGTCTGTCACCGTGAAAGTGCCTTCACAGATAGACAATATACGCTTCTTCCTGTCTTATCAGTGCAACTGGATGTACTGGCGTTACTTCATGTGGAACTTCTGCGGGCGCCAGAACGACATACAGGGCAATGGTGAACTGGATCATGGCAACTGGATAACGGGCATACCTTTCATCGATAACTTGATGTATGGCGACCAGAGCAAGTTGCCCGACAGCCTCAAGAACAACAAGGGACACAACGTGTTCTACGGCCTGCCTCTGCTGCTCGGACTGATAGGTCTGTTCTGGCAGGCATGGCGCGGCCGCCGTGGCATACGTCAGTTCTGGGTGGTATTCTTCCTGTTCTTCATGACAGGACTGGCCATTGTCATCTATCTTAACCAGACACCTATGCAGCCCCGTGAGCGCGACTATGCTTATGCTGGCTCTTTCTATGCCTTCGCTATATGGTGCGGACTCGGTGTGGCAGCACTCATTGATATCATAGAGAAGAAGTTGAACAGGCGTTCTACTGCCATTTCGGCCGCCGTCGGAGTGGTATGTCTGCTCGTCCCCATACAGATGGCATCACAGACGTGGGACGACCACGACCGAAGCAACCGCTATACTTGCCGCGACTTCGGTCAGAACTACCTCATGACTCTTCAGGATAAGGGCAATCCCGTGATATTCACCAATGGCGATAACGACACGTTCCCGCTGTGGTACAATCAGGAAGTGGAGGGCGTGCGCACTGATGCACGCGTATGCAACCTCTCGTATGTGCAGACCGACTGGTACATAGACCAGATGAAGCGTCCTGCATACGACTCTCCCGCACTGCCTATATCGTGGCCACGGCTCGACTACTGCTCTGGAACGAATGAGTATGTGCGCGTGGAGCCTGAGGCAAAGAAGCAGATACTCGACTTCTACAAGTCTGACCCAGAGGCTGCCAAGGCGCAGTTTGGCGACGACCCGTTTGACGTGCGCAACGTAATGAAGTACTGGGTGCGCTCCAGCGACCCCAACCTGCATGTCATTCCCACCGACACGCTCTATCTGAAGATAGACAAGGAGGCTGTGAGACGCAGCGGCATGATGATGGCCAGCGACTCTATACCAGACCGTATGGTCATCTCGCTGAAGGGCAAGTCGGCTCTCTACAAGAACGATATGATGATGCTTGAAATCATTGCCGGCAGCAACTGGACGCGTCCCGTGTACGTAGCTTCTACCGTAGGGCAGGACAACTACATGAATCTTGGCGACAACTTCATACGTGAGGGTCTCGCCTACCGCATATCTCCGTTCACGACAAACGCTCCAGGAGCCAAGAGTTTCGACACGGAGAGGACTTACGACAATGTGATGAACCGCTACAAGTGGGGCGGACTCGACCATAAGGGCCTCTATCTCGACGAGACGGTGATGCGTATGTGCTACACCCACCGTCATCTGCTTGCCGACCTCGCGCTCCAGCTCGTAGCAGAGGGCAAGAACGACAAGGCATTGAAGGTGCTGCAGAAGGCCGAGAAGGTGATGCCGGCATACAATGTGCCCTACAACTATATGTCGGGCGCCGCTGACCTTGCCAAGGCTTACGCGCTGATAGGGCAGAAGGCCAAGGCCCGCAGCATCATCAATCAGGTGTGGACAGACTCCAAGCAGTTTGCCAAGTGGTATGTGTCACTCGGCGGACGCAACTTCAGCATGTCGCAGGACAGTGCCATCAAGTATATATACATGATGCAGGCAACGGCTGAGGTGATGGAGCTTGTAGACCTCAAGGCCGCACAGCAGATGATGAAAGAGCTCAATGCCATATATGCTGTGTATCAGGCCAAGGGTGGAACTCCGCTTGAGGGCTGACGACATCTGTAAGCGTTATAGAACAACAGCAAACGTGAGGCTTTACAGATGATAATCGAACAACCCGCGAAATGGCTGCGGTGGCTGTACCCTAATGCTGCTTGGCGGATGGACCGCAACGAGAAGTCGGTATATCTGACGTTCGATGACGGTCCCATCCCCGAGGCTACGCCGTTCATCCTCGACACTCTTGAGAGATATGGGGCCAAGGCCACGTTCTTCATGGTGGGCGACAATGTGCGCAAGTATCCCGATTTGTACAGACGGGTCGTGGAGGCCGGCCATCAGGTAGGCAATCATACGTTTCATCATCTCGGTGCTTTCAAGCACAGGCTGAAAACGTATATCGACGACACCGAGCAGGCCAACCGCCTTATCAAGGCCCGCTATTTCCGTCCACCACATGGATGTATGCGCTTATCTGAGTATTTCTGGCTCAGCAGGAAATACCGCATCGTGATGTGGGACTTGGTGACTCGCGACTACTCTAAGTGGATGACAGCCGATGATGTGGTGAACAATGTGAGACGATATGCACGCAACGGGTCTATCATCACGTTTCATGACTCGCTCAAGAGCATAGACAAGCTGCACTTCGCCTTGCCGCAATCGTTGGAATGGCTGCGTGAGCAGGGGTATGAGTTCAAGATATTTCCTTGACATGAAGCCCCTTGCCGTGGGCAGCTTATCGCATATAGATAAAATGACATGATGCTGCTGATTCTTCTGACTCAGCGTGATAATAAAAACAAGAGAGCCATGCCGTCACTCTGCTTAGGCAGTGATGGCATGGCTCTCTTCTTGTTATGGGGCTTGAGGGGCTCAGTAGATTCTTGCATAAGATAAGCTACGAGTCAGTAATCAGAGCAAACTCCTTTGTCTTAGTACTTCCATTATCATTGTATAAGATAAGCTACGAGCCAGTAATCGGAGCAAGCTCCATTGCCCTCGACTTGCATTCTCTTTGCAATATATAAGCAAATAAGTTGGCAATACGGAGGAGGAAGGACTTGATGGTGTAGTGGCTTGCGCGTAGCGGTCACTCCTTGAACGGCAGGTCAAGCTCGCGCCATTCCCGACGTTCGGTATTGCCGCATGCCGCTTTGGGCTCTGCACCGCCCACACCGAGGCCGATGAGGCGTATGGGGTGAAGCGGCCCGAAGTCTACTTTGGCTATGAGCTGCTTGGCGAGAGGCAGTATGTCGGCCTTGGAGTGCAGCGGTTTGCCGGCAGTCGTGCTTCTCGTTATCTGACTGAAGTCGGCATATTTCACTTTCAGAGTGAGCGTATGGCCGGTGAACTTGCTGCTTTTTAACCGTCTGACGAGCTCAAGCACCGTGTGATATAGCTCCACCGTGACGGAGGAACGCAGTGTGAGGTCTGTATCGAAAGTCTGTTCGCAACTCACGGACTTACGTTCCTGCCTCGCTTCTACTGGACTGTCGTCCACTCCGCGGGCATAACCGTAGAACAGTGGGCCCCGCTTGCCGAACAGGCGGATAAGGGTCGTGAGCGACAGGCCGCGCATCTGCCTTATGGTGAATACCCCTATGGCATGGAAGTCGTGTGCCGTCTTGGGCCCGACGAGCCACAACCGCTCTATCTTCATGTCGTCGAGAAACTGCAAGGCGTTGTCTGGATGCACCACACACAGGCCGTCGGGCTTGTTGTAGTCGGATGCAATCTTCGCCAGCATCTTGCAGTATGACACCCCGGCAGATGCTGTCAGTCCCAGCTCATCGCGTATGGTGGCCTTTATCTCGCGTGCTATGTCTACGGCAAGGGGTATGCCGGGCTTGTTTGTGGTGACATCAAGGAATGCCTCATCGAGCGATATGGGCTCTATGATGTCGGTGTAGCGGTGGAAGATGTCGTGAATCCTGCCCGATATCTCCTTGTATCTCTCGAAGCGTGGAGGCACGATACACAGTTCGGGGCACAGCTTCTTGGCTATCCTTATAGACTGTGCTGAGTGTACACCGAACTTACGCGCCTCGTAACTCGCCGTAGATACTACGCCACGGTCTACGTCGTGTCCCACAGCCAGTGGCCGGCCGGCCAGCCAAGGGTCGTCGTGCTGTTCTACGGCTGCGAAGAAACAGTCCATGTCTACGTGTATTATCTTCCTGTAGTCTGTCATCTTTCGGCGTAACGTAAGATGTGGCGGTATGGCTTGTTGTGGGTGTGGCCTGTGGCGGTGGCTTATATCTCTGAGAATATCTCAGACATCTCCTTGCGTTTCTTCTCACCGTGCGGACAGTCGGGAGCTGTGTGTCCGATGGGTATTATGGCCACGGCCTCGAAGTCGTCATACGGGAACAGCTCCCTCATCACGTCAGTATCGAAGTTGCATACCCAGCAAGTGCCGAGCCCACGCTCCGTAGCTGCCAGGCACAGGTGCTCAGTAGCTATCGCCACATCAATGTCGCCATGCGGCTTCTCGTCGTATTTGCGAGTCCAGCACTCGCTGTTGTTCTTCATCGCCACGATGTAGAGCGGTGCCGTGCGGAACCACTCGCGGTCGTAGGCCGACTGCAGGCGCGACTTATACTCATCGCTTCGCACGATGATGAAACGCCAAGGCTGCTTGTTGACGGCAGACGGTGCCAGTCTCACACACTCCATTATATACTCCAGGTCAGCCTCGCTGACAGGCTCGTCGCTGTATTTGCGGGCCGAGAAACGCTCTTTTGATAATTCAAGTAATGTCATTGTTTTGCTGTATTTTAGTTGTCGTCATCGTGTGTCGTGTACTGATGACGGATGTGTCTGTGTCGTCATGCTATGGCGATAAGCTCTATCTCGAATATCAGGGTAGAGCCGCTGGGTATGCCGGGCTGTGAGAATCTGCCGTAGCCCATGTCCGCAGGGATGTACACCTCCCACTTGTCGCCTACGCACATCTGCTGCATGGCCACAATCCATCCGTCTATGAGGTCGCACAGTCTGGCCGCGAGTGGCGCACCGCCGCGGCTGCTGTCGAACTTCTTACCATTGATTGTTCGGCCCGTGTAGTGGGCTGTCACTATGCTGCGCGGACTCGGGTGCCGTCCGTCGCCACGGCCTTCCGACAGCACTTTGTAGTATATTCCACGCGTGAGAGATTTCACTCCCTCCTCATTGGCTTTCGCTGTAAGCCATTCGAGGTTTGCTTTAGCGTATTCTTTCTTGTTCATATAGTCTTTGTTTTCGCAATGTTTCTGGTGGCAACTGCCTGTATCCTGATAGGCAGGTGGCCAGAACTGATTTTTATGTCAGGACATATTGGTTTGCGATTCGGGCCGAATCGCACTGCGAAATGGGCCATTTCGCAGCCTAAAATGGGCCGTTTTGCAGTGCGAAATGGGCCGTTTCGCAACGTGTTGTGAATCAGTATATTATGAAAGTGTGTAAATTCGCGGCTACAACATGGCCATTCCCGATATTGCGTGTCGGTACTTATGGCAGGTTGTAGAATGTGGTAAATGCCTTCACACAGTATTCATGGTCCTTCACACTGCCTGTCTCACGGCAACTGTGCATGGCGAGAATGGCGTTGCCCATGTCTACTCCACGCAGTGGTATGGATGATGCGAGGATGTTGCCGAGTGTGCTTCCGCCCGCCACGTCGCTGTGGTTGACGAACCTCTGGCACGGTACGCCCGCTTCATTGCATACGGCCTCAAACACGGCTGCGGCATCAGCATCGCTTGCATATTTCTGTGCGGCGTTGAATTTTATCACAGGTCCGCCGCCGAGCATGGGATGATTGGTGGGGTCGTACTTCTCGTCGTAGTTGGGATGCCATGCATGTGCGTTGTCTGCCGACACCATGAAACTGCGCTCCACGGCCTGATAGAACGCCTCCTCTGTGCCGCTCTGGCTGAGAGCTATACGCCTGAGCATGAACGACAGGAACGGACTTCCTGCCCCCTGCTTGGTCTGTGAGCCCGTCTCCTCGTTGTCGAAGATGGCCAGTACCTGCGTAGTGTCCGACGGTTCGGAGCCGAGCAGGGCCTCAAGTCCTGCAAAACACATAGACAGGTCGTCAAGTCTCCCGGAGGAAATGAACTCGTCGTGTACGCCGAAGGTGCATGCAGGTGTGGCGTCGGCGAGGTACAGGTCGAAGTCGAGAATGTCCTCACGGCGTGTCGGCTGCACCTTGTTGAGATCCTCCAAGATGACGTTCATCAGCATGTTGCCTTGCTCCATGGCATCGGTTATCTGCCCGAGTATCGGCAGCACGTCTTTCTGTCTGCTCAGTGCCACGCCGTCGTTGACCTGTCGGTTGAAGTGTATGGCGAGGTTGCAAATCTGCATCAGCGGTCTGCCTACGTGTATCAGGCGCGTCATGGGGTGCATGATGTCAGCGCCTTTCACGATGACACGCCCGGCTATGGTGAGCGGCCTGTCAAACCAAGTAGACATTATCGGGCCGCCATACACCTCGGTGTTGAGTCTCACTATGCCGCCCTCGCATGTCATCTCGGCGTTGGGCTTGATGCGGAACGTCGGAGAGTCGCAGTGTGCGCATATCATGTGCAACCCAGTCTCGGCAATAGGCTTGCGACCTATCCTGAACGCATATACGGAAGAGTCGTTCTTCGTGACGAAAAACTGTTGCCCTGCGGTGAGCGGTCCTATGGGCTGCCGTGGGTCAAGACGTGTGAAGCCGTTGGCCTCAAGGGCCTTCGTCAGATTGCTGACTGCCAGGAAATTCACTGGCGAGGCATCGAGAAACTGTAATAGTCGGTTTATCATAATGATTCGTTGGTGTGTGTATTCTTTTGTCGTCTTACGGGATTTGTCAGCCAAGCATCCTCTCAAGCAGCAGCAGGGTCATAAATCCGAGCAGCAGGGCGTAGGTGGCTTGCTTCTGGAATCCGTGGGCATGAGTCTCTGGTATCATCTCGTCGCTCGTGACATAGAGCATGGCTCCGCCCGCGAATCCGAGCATCATGGGCAGCAGGGTAGCCGACATGCTGCCGAGCCCGAACCCTATCCACACGCCGATGACCTCAAGGAGTCCTATCGCTATGGATATCAGGAATGTGCGCAGGGGCTTTACTCCAGCGAGCAGCAGGGGCGCGATGATGACCATTCCCTCGGGTATGTTCTGCAATGCTATGCCGAAGCTCACGGCCCATGACGTGCTGTCGCCGTCGGTCATGCTCACACCTGCGGCTATGCCTTCGGGCAGTTTGTGCAAGGCTATGGCCATGACAAACAGCAGTATGTGGTTGAGGGTGGAGTTGTTGCGGTGCGTCTCTGCGTCAAGTCCCGTGATATGGTGCAGATGAGGTGTCACGAGGTCGAGCACGTTGAGGAAGTACGCCCCTGCCATCACGCCGATAGCCACCGGCCACCACAGGTCAGCCTGGTCAAATGCCGGCACTATCAGTCCGAGCGTCGATGCCGCAAGCATTATTCCTGCGCAGTAGCCGAGCACGGTGTCGTTCCACTTATGTGGCAGTTCTTTTATCGCGAAGCCGAGTATGCTGCCTATGATGGTGGCACCGCAGAGTCCGGCTGCGCTTATCCATACGTATGTCATGGTGGCAAATCGTGTTTGTTCGTATTCTTGTCATCGGCCTTTCGGTGATGCATAGTGAAGGGTACACCGGGCCGTTAAGCACGCCAAAAGTACGAAAAAATATCCGATTGGCCAATGATAGTGCATGGAAGAATTGCGGCATGCTTGAAAGTTCGGCGGAAAAAGCGTACCTTTGCACACATGGAAAAAGACAACATAAAGAACATGAATATCTACCAGACCCTTGCCGTATTCGTGCATGGGTTCTTCGAGGCGTTCGCAATGGGCGTGCTCGACGATGCCTGTTGCGGCATGCCCAAGGCCGACAGGCTCAGCCGCAAGAATGTGAAGCAGACCATGCTCGCCTACTATGAGCATATAGGCAGCACGTTTTTCGACCAGATGTTCTACGCCGTGGCGCAGTTGGCATACGACGATGCCGAGGCGGCCGTGGCAGAGGTGCGATTGCGGTGTGGCTCCGATGCCACTATACCCGACTACATGCGTGTGGCGTGTCGTGAGCAATCGGTATATGATGCCATGCTCGCGGAGTACAAGCGCGACTTCGGTGCGTTGCTCTCTGGTGTCATACCGTCGGCAGCTTCGCATGTCGCTGACCGTGTGCGTGGCGATGGTGAGGCTCGTATCGGCACGGAGCGTGCCATACGTCTGCTCGTGAGGATAGTGGTGAGGACATACATCAAGGCCCTGCGTATGTCTGATGGCGGACAGCACCGTCTCGACCAGGTGTCGCTCGTGAGCATGCTCGCCTCCAATCTGTGTCTGCTTGTACACGACTCCGCCATAGACGGCGACTTCAACACTCTCGATGAACTTCTTGCCTATGTCTGCGGAGGCGAGGCCAACTATGCTGTCATGACAGAAGAGCTCAACTCTGCCATGAGCGAACAGCTCGGCCAGCAGCCGTCATGACGCGCGGCGTGCCGCCAGTCACGGCTTCTTTATAGCACAATACAGCCGAAGGCTGCCGATGTCATCGTATTGACTGTCGGCAACCTTCGGCTGTATCATATAATAATGTGTGCCACCGTGGCGGCATCTGCCTACCGTTTTATCTCCACGTCGTGGCGCACGTTGTCGCGTATCTTGGTGAGAAATCTCTTCATGCCAGCTGCATCCTTGTTGTCTATGATGTCGAGCAGCTCTTTCAGCTCCTTCCTTATCTGTTCCACTGAGTCGTGGGTGTATGGGTTGAACAGAATCTCCTGAAGCAGGAAGTCGTCCTCATTGAGCACGCCCTTCACTATCTGCATGTGCCGCTTGAACGTAGTGCCGGGCGCGTCCTGATGCTTCATGACGGCGGCGAAGGCGAATGTGCTCACAAACGGTATGCTCAGCGAGTAGGCCACGGTGCGGTCGTGCTCGTCAAAGGTGTACTCGTATATGTTGAGTCCGAGCTTGCTGTACAGGTCGCGGAAGAATATTCGGCCCATGTAGTCTCCCTCGCTTATGATGATAGCGTTCTCCTCGCTCAACTGGTTGAGGTTGGCAAACGTTGGCCCGAACATGGGATGCGTTGACACGTAGGGGTGACTCTGCGACTCATAGAAGTCCTTTAGTCCCGTCTTCACCGATGAAATATCGCTTATTATGCAGTCGTCGGGGATAAACGGCATCACTTCCTCAAACGCGGCCACGGTGTATTTCACGGTGACGGCGTTGATTACGAGGTTGGGACTGAACTCCCTTATCTCCTCAGGCGACGTGAACCGCTGGCAGTTGTACGTGAACCGCATGCGCTTGGGGTCTTTCTCGTACACTGCTGTCTCATGTTCGAAGCTCAGCAAGTCGAGAAAGAAACTACCCATCTTGCCCGCTCCTAAAACAAGTATTCTCATGTTGAGTTTTGAATTTTGATTTTCGAGTTTTGAATTATCGCGCTGTGCGCAATTGGGTATTTTGAGTTTTGAATTCTGACTTTTGAGTTATTGCGCTTTGCCGCAATCTTGATTTTAGGGTTTTGATTTTTGAATTATCACGGCTTTGCCGCAATAGTGAATTATGGTTTATTGATTTTGAACCATTTGTCTTTCGACTTATGGACATTGCACCTGTTAAGTCAAGGCTGTAAGATTCAAAATCGGAGCAACCGACAATTCTCTATTCAAAAATCAAAACTCAAAATCCTATTGGTTGATTATCTCCATTTGCTGGCGCACCGACTCCTCATGTACCTCCTCAAACACGTTCTTTATGAACTCAGCATCCATGCCGCAGAGCGAGCCTTGTGCTCCGCGCTTGTCGAGAATCTCGTTGTAGCGCGAAGGCTGCAGCACCGTCATGTTGTGCTCCTTCTTATATTGTCCTATCTCACGGCATACGCGCATGCGCTTGGCAAGAAGCTCCATGAGCTGGTTGTCGAGGTCGTCTATCTGGTTGCGCAGCTCGTGTATGCCCTCGGTCGTTACCTTCTCGTCTCGTATTACGAGTAGACCGAGGATGTAGTCGAGCACGTCTGGCGTGACCTGCTGCTTGGCATCGCTCCAAGCATTGTCGGGTGAGCAGTGGCTCTCTACTATGAGACCGTCGAATCCGAGGTCCATGGCCTGTTGGCAGAGCGGAGCTATGAGCTCACGGCGGCCTCCTATGTGGCTCGGGTCGCAGATGATGGGCAGGTCAGGAATACGGCGGCGCAGCTCAATAGGTATCTGCCACATGGGCAGATTGCGGTATATCTTCTTGTCGTAGCTTGAGAACCCACGGTGTATGGCGGCCATACGCTTCACTCCTGCTTGGTTGATGCGCTCCATTGCGCCTATCCACAGCTCGAGGTCGGGGTTTACTGGGTTCTTCACAAATACCGGCACGTCAACGCCTTTGAGGCTGTCGGCCAGTGCCTGCATGGCGAACGGGTTGGCGGTGGTGCGTGCTCCCACCCACAGTATGTCTATGCCGTATTTCAGCGACAGTTCCACATGCTCTGGGGTGGCTACCTCGGTGGCGGTGAGCATGCCTGTCTCCTCCTTCACTTCCTTCATCCACGGCAGGGCTACCTCGCCGTTGCCCTCAAACCCTCCGGGCTTGGTGCGTGGCTTCCATATACCGGCGCGGAACATGTGGCATCCGCATTTCGCCAGTTGTCGGGCGGTGTTGATGACCTGCTCTTCAGTCTCTGCCGAGCAAGGGCCGGCTATTACGATGGGGCGTTCGTTGTCGCTTGGTAAGTTGAGTGGCTGCAATTCTAATTCCATATATGTAGAGATTATTTGTTAATTATTATTTATCAGTTATTAATGATTATTTGTTGATTATCAGTTGTTGATGACTAATGATTGGTTATTGCTTGCCGTTAATCATAATTTATGCTTGTTGTTTGTTGTCGGTTATGGCTCGCCATTGATTGTAATTTATGCTTGCTGCTGATTGTCCGATGATAAACATCCGCATGAAGCCAATTAATAATTAATCATTAACAACTAATCATTGTTCTTATTCTCTCCAGGGCCTCGCGTATCTTCTCGTCTTTGGCACAGAGACTTATGCGTATGTAGCGGCTGCCGTTGGTACCGAAGATGAATCCCGGGGTTATGAATACCCTCGCCTCGTGCAGCACTCGCTCCGTGAGCTGCTCTGCATCGGCGTAGCAGTCGGGTATCTTGCCCCAAAGGAACATGCCCACCTGCGACGGGTCGAAACTGCATCCGAGCACGCGCATTATCTCCTCGGCTATGTCGCGGCGGCGGCGGTAGGTGGCTATGTTGGCCTCGTGGTGCCACTCAGGGGTGTTGGTGTTGTAGGCTTCTGCGGCGGCAAGCTGCAGTCCTCTGAATGTACCAGAGTCTATATTGCTCTTTATCTTCAGAATCCACGATATGAACTCGGCGTTTGACGCGCACATGCCCACGCGCCATCCAGGCATGTTGTGGCTCTTAGACATGGAGTTGAACTCTATGCAGCAGTCCTTGGCCCCGTCTATCTGGAGCAGCGACAGCGGCTTGTCGTTGAGTATGAACGAGTAGGGGTTGTCGTTCACCACCACTATGCCATGGCGGCGTGCGAAGTCTACGAGCCGCTCGTATGTCTCCACGCGTGCGTTGCCGCCCGTCGGCATGTTTGGGTAGTTGGTCCACATGAGCCGCACGCCGGTGAGATCCATGCCCTCCAGCTCATCGAAGTCGGGCTGCCAGCCGTTGTCCTCGCGCAGGTTGTAGTTCACTATCTGTGCGCCGAGTATCTTGCTCAGCGACGTGTAGGTGGGATAACCGGGGTTGGGGACGAGCACTTTCTCCCCGGGGTTGACGAAGGCGAGCGTGACATGCAGTATGCCTTCTTTCGATCCGATGAGCGGTTGTATCTCCTTTGCCGGGTCGAGCGTCACGCCATACCACCTGTTGTAGAAGTTGGCCATGGCCTTACGCAGCTCTGGCGTGCCCATGGTGGGCTGGTAGCCGTGAGCGTCGGGGCGTGAGGCCACCTCGCACAGCTTGCTGATGGTCTGCGGCGAGGGCGGCATGTCGGGTGAGCCAATGGCGAGAGATATGATGTCCTGGCCTTCGGCGTTGAGCTGTGCCACCTCCTTGAGTTTGCGGCTGAAGTAGTATTCCTGTACTGCCGACACCCTGTCGGCTGGTCTTATCTTGTTCATGATGTGTGGTTTTTTGTTGTCGTTGTGGTGTGGGCGGCCTCAGCAGCCCTTGTATTCTCCCAGTATCTTCAGCTCGCGCGTCAGCGGTATGATGGCGTCGATGCTCTGGCGGTAGCGCGTGAGGTTGTCGAACGACACGTCTACGTAGAACTGGTATTCCCATTCGTGCCCTATGATGGGCAGCGACTGTATCTTGGTGAGATTGATGTCGTAGAACGACAGTATGGTCAACACCTTAGAGAGGCTGCCCTCTTCGTGCGGCACGTTGAACACGAGGCTGGCCTTGTCAGTATGGTCGAGGGCACGCAGGAAGTCGGCCTTGTTGGGGTTGCAGATGATGAGAAACCTCGTGTAGTTGTGCTTGTTGTCCTCTATGTTGTCCTCGAGCACCTTGAGTCCGTACATCTTAGCGGCCGCCGAGCTGCATATCGCGGCCCATCCACGGCACTGATTCTTGCTTATGTACTCCGCCGACCCTGCGGTGTCCTCGGCCTCCACGGCCTTGAGCTCGGGGTGGTTGGCGAGGTATTTGCGGCACTGCATGAGTGCTACGGGGTGCGAGTGTACCTCGCCTATGGTGTCCCAGTTGTCGTCGGGCAGGCAGCAGATGCAGTGGTGTATCTGCAGTTTGTGCTCTCCCACCACCGTGGTGCCCGACTCGCGCAGCAGGTCGTAGTTGTGGAGCAGGCTGCCCGCTATGGTGTTCTCTATGGCTATCATGCCTATCACGGTGGGGTCGCGCTTTATGTTCTCGAACACCTGCTCGAACGTGGCGCAGCAGATGAGCTGTACCTGTTCGCCGCTGAAGTACTCATGCGATGCGATGTCGTGGAACGAGCCGCCGAATCCCTGTATTGCTATTCTCTTCATCCGTTTATGCTGTAATTGAAAAGGCCCCGCTTACACGTCTGTGTGAAGCGGGGCCTTTGAGTTTTATCATTGACTATAAGTTGAAATATTACACGCAACTTCCCGCTTCACAATTTCTTGCAAAGTAAAAATAAAAGTAATAAAAAGATGCGTACATTTTCATATAGCTGATTTCTTTGTTGCGCAGCGCACCGTGAGACGCGCCGCTGTTGTTTGTTGTATTTTCTTATTGGCTGCAAATTTATAACATTTTTCTGTTACTGACAAGAAAATAATGAAAAAATGTTATTTAATACTGTCATTTCCTTCTTATTTGTTGAATATACCGTAAGGGTCTATGCTGCGGTAAGCATTCTGCACTTTGTGCTCCACGCCCTCGGCGGAGTAGTCGCCGCTGATGCCCTCGGTGGCCTTCGGGTCGAGCTCCAGCACGCTGCGCATGTCGTCCTCGGCACCCTTCGTGTCGCCGCTTGCGAGCTTTATGGCACCGCGCTCCCTGAACGCCTCTATGCAGAACGGGTTTACGTCTATCACCTTGCCGTATGTCTCTATGGCCTTGTCGTGCAGCCCCTTGGCCTCGGCCACGCGGGCGGCGAGCATCAGCACGTCCTCGTTGTCGGCATGCTGTGCGAGCAGGGCATCGGCGTCGGCTTCGGCACTGTTGGCATCGCCCATCTTCAGCAGTACCTCACCGCGCAGCAGCCGCGCCGCGCCGTAGTCCGGCTTCAGTGCTATGGCCTTGGTGAGCAGCGCTATGGCATTGATGATGTCGCCCTTGCCACGGCATGCACGTGCGTAGCTGAAGAGCATGGCTGGATTGTCCTTGTCGAGGGCCATGGCCTTCTCGCAAGCCTCGGCCATGGTGTCGTAGTCCTCGGCCATGTATGCCACGTCGGCTATGCGTGCGAGTATGGCCGTGTTGTCGGGCTGTGCCTGGCAGAGCAACCGCAGCTGTTCGAGTGCCTCGGGCAGGCGGTCGCTGTGGGTATATGCCTGTGATAGGTAGTCGTGGCACTCCAGGTCGTCGTTGATGTCTATGGCAGCGGTGAGCAGACTGATGGCGGCATCCATGTGCCCAGACCTCAGTGCGCGTACACCATCGTATTTCAGACTGTCGAAGTTCTTCTCCGCGTTCTTTTTCTTGTTGCCTTCGTCACTGGCGTTGCTGCCGCTTCCGAAGAGCGATTTCAGGAAACTCATTGTTGTAGGGTTTTGTTTTTAGCGTGTGTTAATTGTCATAAGCGGTGGGTGAGCCTATACCTATTTTATATTATATGGGCATGCGGCATCACCTGCATGGCGCAATGGTACTGCAAGTGCGGGCGCAATGGTGTTTGCCCTTATTGCCAAACCACAACTTGTCATCTGCAAATGTACAACAAATTATTGACATACGCCAA
>JALFIM010000142.1 GCA_022775985.1 Prevotella sp. | reverse complement strand
TTTTTTCGTACTTTTGCAGTCAATGAGATATGCCGATGTCATACTGCCGCTGCCCCTTGAGGGGATGTTCACTTACAGCATACCCGATGAAATGTCGGGGCGTGTGAGGCAGGGCATCCGCGTACTCGTGCCCCTCGGGCGGTCCAAGACGTACACTGCCATGACCGCCAGCGTACACGACGACAAGCCGCAGTTCGAGACGCGCCCCATAATATCAGTACTCGACGACAAGCCCGTGCTGCTGCCACAGCAGTACAAGCTCTGGACGTGGGTGGCCGACTACTACATGTCGGCCATAGGCGACGTGTTCAAGGCCGCGCTGCCTCCGGGCCTGAAATCGGAGGAAGGCTACCGCCCGCGCACCGAGACGTACATAACACTCGCGCCCAACCTGCGGTCTGGCCAGGCCATCACGATAGCCATGTCTATGCTGCGGCGCAGCCAACGGCAGCAGCAGGTGTTCGCCACATACCTCGCCCTGTCGGGATGGGAGGCCATAGCCAGAGGCCAGACAGACTGTCCCACCGCCGACATCACACGTGAGGAGCTCATGAACGAGTGCCACTGCACGTCGGCCATCATCCGCCAGCTCACCGACAGGAAACTGCTCGTGTGCTACGAGCGCGAGGTGGGACGGCTGACCGACGGTGGCGACACGCGCATGGAGCTGATGAAGCCGCTCAACGCGGTGCAGACCGCTGCCCACGACGACATACTCCGCCAGATGGACAGCCACAACGTGGTGCTGCTCCACGGTGTCACGTCGAGCGGAAAGACCGAGATATACATCCACCTCATAGCCGAGGCCCTGCGCAAGGGACAGCAAGTGCTGTACCTCCTGCCCGAGATAGCCCTCACGGTGCAGATAACGTCGCGCCTGAGGCACGTGTTCGGCGGACGGCTCGGCATATACCACTCCAAGTACTCCGACGCTGAGCGCGTGGAGATATGGCAGAAGCAGTTGTCTGACCAGCCCTACGACATAATACTCGGGGCGCGGTCGGCGGTGTGGCTGCCCTTCCAGCGGCTCGGACTGGTCATCATCGACGAGGAGCACGAGTCGTCATTCAAGCAGCAGGACCCTGCCCCACGCTACCACGCACGCTCGGCGGCCATAGTGCTGGCATCGCTCTACGGCGCGAAAACACTCCTCGGCACCGCCACTCCGTCGGCCGAGAGCTACCACAACGCCCTCACGGGCAAGTACGGACTGGTGCGCCTGACGGCCCGCTACAAGGACATCGCGCTGCCAGAGATACGCGTCGTAGACGTGAAGGACCTGCGGCGGCGCAAGATTATGAGGTCGCCCTTCTCGCCAGACCTGCTCTGTGCCATGCGTGATGCCCTCGCTGGCGGCAGACAGGTGATACTGTTCCAGAACCGCCGTGGCTTCGCCCCGATGATAGAGTGCCACACCTGCGGATGGGTGCCCAAGTGCAACAACTGCGACGTGAGCCTCACGTACCACAAGAACACCGGCATACTCACGTGCCACTACTGCGGCTACGCCTACGCCGTGCCCAAGAAGTGCCCCAACTGCGAGGACACCGACCTGCGCGGACGCGGCCTCGGCACCGAGAAGATAGAGGACTTCATACGCGAGCTGTTTCCCGAGGCACGCGTGGCACGCATGGATCTCGACACCACGCGCACCCGCAACGCCTACGAACGGATTATCAACGACTTCTCGGCGGGCAAGACCGACATACTGATAGGCACGCAGATGATAAGCAAGGGGCTCGACTTCGACAACGTGAGCGTGGTGGGCATACTCGACGCCGACTCCATGCTCAACTATCCCGACTTCCGAGCCTACGAGCACGCGTTCATGATGATGGCCCAGGTGAGCGGCCGTGCCGGGCGCAAGGGCCAGCGCGGACTGGTGATACTGCAGACCAAGAATCCCGGCCTGCCCGTCATCAGCCAGGTGGTGAGCAACGACTACGACGCGTTCTTCCGCTCACTGTCGGAGGAGAGGGCCATGTTTCACTACCCACCCCACACCCACCTCGTGTACGTCTACCTCAAGCACCGCGACGAGCGCACCGCCGACACCGCCGCCACGGAGTTCGCCTCACGGCTCCGCGCGTACCTCGGCAACCGCATACTCGGCCCCGACAAGCCCCCCGTGGCACGCGTCAAGACCCTCAGCATACGCAAGATAATGATAAAGCTCGAGACCGGCATAGACTTCGGCAAGGTGCGGCTGTGCCTCCGGCAGCAGCAGGAGCTCATGCTGAAGGACAAACGCTACGGTGCACTGCAGATGTACTACGACGTAGACCCGCTTTAGACGGCAGCCCCCGAACGCCCACACCATGCGGACAAGCGTCCGCACAATAATGAAGATAATAACACACAAGCATACATCTTATGTACACATCCACACTCTTTGAGACGGCCTCATGGCTCTGTCTCGGCTGCATGGCGGTGCCCGTGGCACTGCTCCTGTACGGCATCATGGCCCAGCTCATGGGCAAGAAACGCATTGACTGGCGGGCATGGGTCATAGACCTCATATCCATGACGGGCGGCGGTCTGCTCACGGCTCTGGCCTGTCCGCGCCTGTTTCTCAACTCACGCGACGACAAGATGGGACTTCTCCTCGTGATACTCGTGCTGATGCTCGCCATCACAGGACTGAAGTTCATACTCAGCCACTTGTGGAAGCCGCGCCACTGATGCCCCTCACCGACACACCTCACTGCCTTACAACGTTATAGGCAACACAAATCATATCACACATTATTATAAGCAGCGTGCCCGACTTCCTCACCGACGAGGAGGCCAACGTGGGGCTGTACAACCCGCAGATAATAATCAGCCTCGACAACGATGCCGACGTGGGCGGCACCGTAGACGGCACCATCACCACCTACGACAAGCAGGGCCGCAAGCTCATGTCGGTAGACATCGACGGCATGAGCATAGCGCCCGGCCAGACATCCTCCATACTGCTGTGCCGCACCACCGATGGCGTGCGCACCGACGGCTACACGCAGGTGAAGGCCGTGCCCGGGCTCGGCGACATGGTGCGCCGCATACCGTCGCGCATATCGTTCAGCGCGTCGACGCATGCCGACGACAGCCGCCAGAGCGCCATCAGGTTCGGCCACAAGTACCACATCAAGCCGCACTTCACGTTCCGTGCGCCCCTGGCACTGGCCTCCGATGCGTGCATAGTGTACAACGACACGCTCAACGGCTGGCACAACGACATAGACGACATAGAGCTGAGCGAGGGCGCGGAGCTGCTCCTGCGTGCCAACGTGGCCAACAAGATGCCGCTGTCACTCACCGTCAGCGCCACCGCCATAACGCCCGACGGCCATGCCGTGCCGCACGACGACATACTCATAGACGTGAGCAACACCGTGCGTGGCTCGGCCGACGGCGTGAACGCCACCGTGACTCCCATCACCATACGGCTGAAGGAGTGCCGCAAGGGTGCCATCAAGAGCATCGACGGCATAGCCCTGCACGTAGTGGCCACGTCGCCCTCCGACGACGCTTCGGCCGCTGCCGTGACGCTCAACTCCAAGCGGCACACGCTGCGCCTGACGGACATACGCGTCACCATGAAGGGCAAGGTAATAGGCGACTTCAACTAAACTTACAATGACAAACATCCAAAAACGACACACATCATGATACTATCATTGAGAACCACCATACTGGGCGTGCTCGCGGCCGTGTCATGCCACATCGCGGCACAGGGCCTCAACTCGGGCTACTTCACCACCGACTACAAGCAGCGCCACACCCTCAACCCGGCATTCGCCAACGAACAGCAGTACATCACCATACCCGCGCTCGGCAACATCAACGTGCGCACGCAGGGCAACTTCGGGTATGGCGACGTGATACTGCCCAACCCGCTCTACGCCACGGAGGGAGGCAAGAGCCTCACCACCTTCATGAACCCCTACATCTCCACCGCCGATGCCCTCAAGGGCTTCAGCAAGGGCGACAACCGCATAGCCGCCGACGTGAGCATCAACCTGCTGTCGGCTGGCTTCAAGGGATTCGGGGGCTACAACACCATAGAGATAGGCACGCGCACGTCGCTGGGCCTCTCGCTGCCCTACGCCCTCTTCGAGTTTGCCAAGAACACCGGCAACAGGTCTTACGACATAGGCGACATCACGGCAGGGGCCACGGCCTACGCCGAGGTGGCGTTCGGACACTCGCACGACATCAACGACCGTCTGCGCATAGGCGCGAATCTCAAGCTGCTCTTCGGTGCGGGGCGTGCCGACATCAAGCTCCGCAACGTGCGTGCCGACCTCTGCGCCAACGACAAGTGGACGGTACAGGCCGACGCCACGGCCAACGTGTCGATGCAGGGCTTCACCTACCAGGAGAGCCAGGAGGAGTACAACGACCCGCAGCGCGGCACATATAACAAGGTAGACGACGTAGACGTAGACGGTGCCGGCCTCGGAGGCTTCGGCATGGCCGCCGACCTCGGTGCCGTGTACAAGCTGGGCGACGACTGGACGCTGAGCGCGTCGCTGCTCGACTTCGGCTTCATAAGCTGGAAAAACAACATGCAGGCCGTGAACAAGTCCAAGTCGTTCGTGTTCGACGGTTTCCACGACACGGCCGTGAAGTCTGACCACAGCGGCACCATCGACGACCAGACCGACAAGTACGGCGACCAGCTCGCCGACTTCGCCAACCTCACCGACGACGGCGACCAGGGCTCACGCACCACTGGCATAGGCGCCACCATGAACTTGGGTGCGGAGTACTCGCTGCCGGCTTACCGCAACCTCACATTCGGTCTGCTCAGCAGCACGCGCTTCAACGGCAAGTACACGTGGACTGAAGGGCGCGTGAGCGCCAACATCGCGCCCCTGAAGTGGATAGACGGCGGCGTGAGCTTCGCCGTCAACTCGTTCACGGCGAGCATGGGATGGGTGCTCAACATTCACCCCAAGGGCTACAACCTCTTCATAGGCATGGACCACCTGCTCGGCAAGATGAGCAAGGAGTACATACCCCTCAGCTCCAACGCCAGTGTAGCGGTGGGCATGAGCATCACGTGGTGATGCCACTGCGCCGCGCACACGCCGTCCCCTGACACGGCGGCAAGACACTAAAGCCCCCGGGTCTACGGCTGCTGCCGCTGGCCCGGGGGCTTTCTTGTTATGGCATGTGGGGTAAGTGACGATTAAAAAATAAATTGGTACGATTTGAGGCTCATATTTTTGAGTTATTCTCAACTCTTGAAGAGGGAGTGTAGCGGGCTACACGACCGATGAGAGAGGTGAAAATAGCCAAAAAGATGGGCCTCAACAGATGAGGAATCAATGTTTTACACATCACTCAAATCGTACCAATTTATTCTTTAAGCGTCACTAAAGTCAGAGCTTTATGTCAACGCCTATACCGAACACGCGGTTGGAGCGTGTGAACGAGTCGCTGCCGCTGAGCAGACTCGTGCCGGTCTGCGCGTTGGGCGTGGTGAGCATCTGCGTGGTGGCATTGACGGCAGCCTGT
>JALFIM010000141.1 GCA_022775985.1 Prevotella sp. | reverse complement strand
CCTGCCGACGGCAAGATATACGGTTCGCTGGAGTATAAGGACGACGGCATAGGCAACATCATCCGCCAGAGGCTCAACAAGAACGAGAACCTGTCGTTCAGTTCCAAATTCTATATAGCCATATTCGATGGCTCCAAAATCACGCGTCGTGGCATGCAGGCCGAGCGCGACGGCATTATGAAGGCCGTGTATCTGCGTCAGCCCGCTGACGACTATGCCGCTAAGGTGACTGTCGGCGGCAAGGAGTTTGACCACCGCTACGGCTGCTCGGGCATTGATGGGGTGGCTTTCGCTCCGCATCCCGGCACCACTGACAAGATGCGTCTGTATGTGGCGTATGGCGTGTATGGCGACAACCTGCGCACAGACAACGACTATCAGGTGCTGCTCGAGTACGACACCAAGCAGTGGGACAAGCTGGCCCGTCCGCTCTCTCAGGAGCGTCCTCACGTGTCGGGGCCTAAGAAGGAGGTCGCACGCTACTTCGTGATGACGGGCAACACGAGCTATGGCGTACAGAACCTCGCCTACGACTGCGACCGCCACTGCCTCTTCGCGGCCGTGTATAAGGGCAAGAAACCGCAATATCCCAATTACTCGCTTTTCGCCATAGACCTGAGCAAGAAGGCCGGTAAGGCAGTGCTCAAGGGCTTCGACAAGCCCGTGTCGGCACTCACCTTGCCCCTCATGGATGGCGGCATGACTCATGCAGCGAGTGGCACACGCGGCTGGAACTTCAAGTGGGGCTCCACAGGCTTGTGCTATGTAGGCTCAGACATGTTCTACATCTCGCACAACGGCAAGACGGCTGACAACCGCCAGTACTGCGACCTCACGCTCTACCGCTATACGGGCAGCACCGACGGCCCATTTGTCAAGGCATACTGATACGACGACTTGTACAATCCTGCCAGGATTATACAGGTATGTTGCCTCATTTGCTTTGTGTATATCCTATTGTTTGTGGTTCTTACTACTTTTGATGTAATAAGAATCATGTCTTTGCGTATATATAATAAGGTGAAATAAGAATAGCAGAGATGAACAAAGGATTTATGGAGTAAATCTTATAAACGAAGAAGAGTATGAACACAAAACTTGCCCAACTGATGAGGGCTATGATAAACTACGACGGTGGCGACGTGCCACGAATACAGCATTTCGTAAAGGTACACGACTTTGCGGCAACGATTGGTGTGTGTGAGAACTTGGACGAGGAAACACAGTTTATCCTTGAAGCCGCCTCGATTCTACACGACATCGGCATTCATCCTGCGGAGGCCAAGTATGGCAATTGCAATGGTAAGGCGCAGGAGGAATTGGGACCAGACGAAGCACGCAAGCTATTGGCGGAAGTTGGGGGCTTCACCAAGGCACAGACGGAACGTATATGTTGGCTCATCGGGCATCATCATACTTACAGCAACGTGACCACCGCCGACCATCGCATCCTTCTGGAGGCTGACTTCCTCGTCAATTCTTTCGAGGACAAAATGCCTGTCAATGGCATTGTCACATTTAGGGACAAGGTGTTTCGCTCAGTCTCCGCCATAGATATGCTTAACAAGATGTGGGGTATCTCCTAATCATGGTTTTTCTGTCTTATGCAAGCATCATGATGGCCTTGGAATACAAGTCTGTACTTATATTCCAAGGCCATACTCTTTTACATTGTTATCTCAACATAGTTGCCTTCGGGGGCTGCGATGGCACTTTCATAGTAGCCATCCCCCGTAGTTCTCGGCTCGCTCAATATCGTATATCCGTCAGCTCTTAGCTGTTCCGTCAGTTCATTTACCTTTTCTTTACTTCCTACGCTGATTGCGAAATGAGCCAGTCCCTTATTCTTGCCTAATTTTCAATATTACGTATCCTTGTTATGTTCTTGCAATATTCTTCCTCACCCACCAATACGCTCCTACGCATATCAGACATGACAATACTGAACCCGCACAAGTGCTCAACCCCATCGGATAAAGCGTGTCGGGGTAAAAGGTTGACGAGAGCCAAGCGAGCGGAATGCGTGCGCAGACTATCGAAATACTGTTGTGTACAAAGGATATGATGGAGTAACCGCAAGCCGTGAAGAAACCGCTGAAGCAGAAGTGCATGCCAGCGAAGATGCAATCCCATACATAGCCACGAAGATAGTCCGCTCCCTGTGCCAACACCTGTGGATTGTCGGTAAATATCCCGACTGCCAGTTGTGGAACGAGTTGTAACACGACAGCGACCACCACACCATATCCTGTGGTTATCATCATGGCAGTATGCATGGTTCGCTTGGCACGCTCCATATTTTCGGCTCCAATATTCTGGGCGGAAATGGCGGACACGGTGGAGATCATAGCAGATGGCACGATAAATACGAGACCTATGAATTTCTCCACAATGCCGACGGCGGCAGCGTCAATAAGTCCGCGTTGATTGGCTATCACGGTAATGGCGAGAAACGAAATCTGTATAAATCCGTCCTGCATGGCGATAGGCAAGCCCACCTTTAGAATGTTCTTTATCACATCACTGCGTGGACGAAGGTCTGAACGTGAAATGTCAAGCACTCCACGATGGCGACGTATCGCAACAATGGCAAACAATACACTTACCATTTGCGAGAGTGTTGTGCCAAGGGCTGCCCCCATTGCGCCCAGACCGAAGAACCCGATGAACAGATAATCCAGGGTGATGTTTACCACACATGCCACGGCAACGAAATACATCGGACTCTTTGAGTCGCCCAAGCCTCTGAATATCGAGGCGATGATGTTGTAGGCGATGATGAACGGGATGCCGATAAAACATACCGTGAGATAATGCTCCATGCCACTGACAGCCTCAGTTGGTGTGTCCATTACGCCCACTATCCATCCCCTAAGACAGAGCAACACCACCATCAGTACAGCGGCAATGACGGCAAACATCGTTATCGTGTTGCCCACAATGGCTCGTGCCCTTGGGTTATCCTTTGCTCCTACGGCACGAGCGGTGAGCACGGTGGTTCCCATGGCAAGCCCGATGAGTGCCACCGTAACCATATACATCACTTGCGCACCGTTTGATACTGCGGTAGTGCTGTCCACGTCACAATACTGCCCGATGACATAGAGGTCTGCAAGTCCATAGAGGATTTGCAGGAAGTAAGCGAGCATATACGGCAAAGAAAACGACATGATGTTGCCGAAGATGCTCCCATGTGTAAGATCTTTTCCGTTCATTATCTTCCTTTTCTATTGTTTATAACGCAAATGTTGAATACAAGGCAATAGTCCTGCCGCAAAAAATAAGGCTGGACGAGCATGAATGGTTTTACCCAGTCATCTTATCCAGCCTTATTCTCAAGACCCTCCGATGAGGATTACAAAACTCTGATTTGAATTTTCGTTGCAAAGTTACGAATAATTATAGAAATGCACAAAAACTTTTTTAATCCTTAACAAAAAGGCGTTGCTATCTTGACTCTATACATGTTATACATGTTAGGGAATGAGAGTGAGTGATAATATGGTAATCGGTTAGACATAGGCGCACCTCCTGTTTACAAGAGCCGTGGATGAGATGTTCGTGCTGTTTCGGAGCTTTAGCGTACAGCTCTGAATGAAATGTAGAAGAAAATAATGATGCTGTGGAGATTTTTAGAACCACCCATATTTGTGTTGTTGCGTATAAATGACTAATTTTGCGCAATGGTAGGGCAGGGCGTTTCATGGCGTTGGCTGTCGGCATGGCTGACGCATGCTCCGTGAAACGCTCCTGATGGGTTTGTACTACCATGTATTTTATTCTTATGAGAAAGTCTTTTATAGCGTTTGCCATGCTTGTGGCCGTGCTTGCCGTAGCGGCATGCAGTGACAACAGAGTGTACGACAAGTACATGAACACCCCGATATCGGGTTGGGAGAAGAACGATACGTTGTATTTCGGAGTGCCTAAGCTGTCGGCTGGGGGCACGTATGAGTCGTCGCTCATGCTGCGCATCAACCAGGGCTATCCGTTCATGAGTCTCACCCTCATAGTGCAGCAGACTGTGCTGCCGTCGCGTGAGGTGTTTACGGACACTCTCAAATGCCGGCTTATAGACGACAAGGGCCGCACCACGGGCAAGGGACTCAACTATTACCAGTACACGTTCCCCATATCGCGCCGCACTATGGCCGAGGGCGACTCACTGCATGTCACCATTCGGCACGACATGAAGCGTGAGATACTGCCCGGTATCAGCGATGTGGGCCTCATGCTCAGTAGGGTGAGGTAGCCGTGCGGCATGGCCGTGCGCTGCCGCAGGGACTGTGTAGCGTCAGTTCTGCGACATGTTGCGGCCGGCATCAATGCGCAGGAAGATGAACAGCAGTATGGTGAAGCCCCACAGCGATGAGCCGCCGTAGCTGAAGAACGGCAGCGGAATGCCGATGACAGGTGTCAGGCCGAGCACCATGCCCACATTGATGAACACGTGAAAGAGAAACACGCTTAGCACGCAGTAGCCGTAGATGCGCCCGAAGGCGAAGGGTTGTCGTTCGGCAAGGTGTATGAGGCGCAGTATCAATGCCAGGAAAAGCAGCAGCACGGCAGCCGACCCGAGGAAGCCCTCCTCTTCGCCCACGGTGCAGAATATGAAGTCGGTGTCCTGCTCAGGCACGAACTTCAGCTTGGTCTGTGTGCCGTTGAGGAACCCCTTGCCTTTCAGTCCGCCAGAGCCTATGGCTATCTCGCTCTGGTGTACGTTGTAGCCGGCTCCAGCGAGATCCTCGTCGAGGCCGAGCAGCACATTGATTCTGACGCGCTGATGAGGCTCCATGATGTTGTTGAGCACGTAGTCGGCGGAGTAGAAGAACACCACTGAGCCGATGGCAAAGAGCTGTATGTAGTAATAGTTGCGTATGCGGCTGCCGAGTCCTTGTATCAGCAGGTACACCACGGTGAACAGGCACAGGGCGAGCTGCACCACCTCTATGTCGAACGGTATGACGTATTCGGAGAACAGCAGTGCCAGCAACGTGCCGCCTATGGTGCATCCGATGATGATGTTGCGCTGCTTCTTGGCGTGGCAGTATATGCCCACCATGCCGGCTGTGAATACCTGTACGAGCAGCAGCACGACAAATTTTCCCACGGATGTGGGTGTCTCCCACAGCATGGTCTGCTCGAATTTTATTCCCACCACGAAGTACACTACCATGGCCACGCCTGTGAACAGCACGCAACCCGGCATGCCCTCGCGGTACAGCATCAGTGAGAACGCGAGGTAGACGAGTGCCGACCCCGTCTCCCTCTGGCCCACGATGCACAGCATGGGCAGCAGTATCAGGCCGCAGGCGGCAGCGAAATGCTTGGGCTTGTGTATGTTGAAGCCGTAGGTGCTCATGAGTTTGGCCAGTGCAAGTGCCGTGGCGAACTTGCCGAACTCGGCCGGCTGCAGACGCAGCGGCCCTATGACGAGCCACGAGTGCGAGCCCTTGATGTCGTGCGGATTGAATATGGTGGCGAAGAGCAGCAGCAACAGCACTCCGAATATGATGTAGGCGAAGGTGTCGAATATCTTGATGTCGGTCATGAGAATCACGAATCCGAGACATATAGACGTGGCTATCCATACTATCTGCATGCCAGAGCGCGTGCTGAGGCTCAGTATGTCGTTGTCGCCGTATGTGTAGCTGGCTCCGCAGACACTTACCCATCCGAACACGAGCAGTGCCAGGTATATGGCGATAGTCACCCAGTCTATGGATCTCCACAGGCTCTGTCGTCTGTCGTTTGACTGTAACATGTGCTTTCTTTGAGATACTTTTGTTGTTGTGAATGATAGTTGTCGTGGCAGCATTGTGGCCACGGCCGTTCTATTCAGCCCTCTTCACGGCCGCAGAGTCGGTATGCAGTTTGGCAGACGGCTTCTGCGTGCGGCGCTTCTTCGTGCCGCTGTCGTCGCCCGCGAAGTGCGGGCCGTAGCCTATGCGCCGCCTCTGGAACTCGGCGGCCTGTGCCTCGCTGGCTGGTGACAGTTTGCCCTTGAGGTACTGCTCCATCATCAGTCCGCCGATAGGTACGCCGTAGTCGGCGCCCCATCCACCGTTCTCCACATACACTGAGATGGCGATTTTCGGCTCGTTCATTGGCGCGAAGCCCATGAATACGGAGTGGTCATGGCCACGGTTCTGCGCCGTACCGGTCTTACCGCAAGCCTCGAAATCGTATTTTCCGAGCATGCGGCACGTGCCCTTGAGGGCCGAGCTGCGCATGCCTGCCACCACATAGTTGTATGCCCGTTGCGATGCCTTGGTGTAGTGGCGGCGTGTGTATGCCGTGTCGAGGGGCTCGCCCTGTACCTTGCGCACCACGTGCGGAGTGTAGAAGTAGCCGCGGTTGGCTATGGTGGCACCGAGATTGGCAATCTGGAGCGGTGTCAGCGTCACCTCGCCCTGGCCGATGGAAATGCTTATGATGGTGAGTCCGTTCCACGAGCCGTGGTAGTTGCGGTCGTAGTAGTCGGCGTTGGGTATCATGCCGCGTTTCTCTCCAGGCAGGTCTATGCCTAACTTGTAGCCGAAGCCCATGCTCACCATGTAGTCGCGCCACATGCTCATGGCATCCTGCACGTTCTTGTACTTGCGGCGGTTGCCCATCATGTAGTAGAGTCCCCAGCAGAAGTAGCCGTTGCAGGAGGTGCTGATGGCGTTGACGAGACTTATGGGGGAGGGGTGTGAGTGGCAGCCTACGTGCAGACCGCGGCAGTAGAATCCGTGGTGGCACGGAAATGCCGTGCCCGGACTTATGATGCCCTCGCTCATGAATGTGAGTGCTTGTGAGGTCTTGAATGTGGAGCCCGGCGGATACATACCCATTATACTGCGGTTGAGGAGCGGCTTCCACAGGTCGTGCGACAGCAGACGGTGGTTCTTGCCGCGCTGCCTTCCCACCATGATGCGTGGGTCGTAGGTGGGCGATGACACCATGCACAGCACCTCACCCGTTCTCGGGTCTATGGCCACGATGCTTCCGCGCTTGCCCTCAAGCAGCCGTTCACCCAATGCTTGCAGGTTGAGGTCTATGCTCAGCGTGAGGTCTTTGCCCGCTACAGGGCGGCGGTCGTACTTGCCATTCTGGTATTTGCCCTGAATGCGTCCGCGTGCGTCGCGCAGCATTATCTGCACGCCTTTCTCGCCACGCAGCTCCTTCTCGTAGTATTTCTCCACTCCGAGCTTGCCTATGTAGTCGCCTGGCATGTAGTAGTCGTCATCCTCGATGTCGCTCGGTGACACCTCGCCCACGTCGCCAAGTATGTGGGCCGCGTATTTGTACTGGTACTGCCGTATGCTGCGCGGCTGCACGTAGAAGCCGGGAAAGCGGAATATCTTCTCCTGAAACATGCTGAACTCCTCGTTTGACAACTGACTCATGAACAGTTGTTGGGTGAATCTGGAGTAGCCGGGGTTTTTCGTGCGGTCTTTGATATCGTTCATGCGCTGGATGAAAAACTCCTTTGTGATGCCGAGCGACTGGCAGAACTCGGTGGTGTCGAGCCGTCCGCTCTCCTCGTTCATTATCACCATGATGTCGTATGCCGGCTGGTTGTACACGAGCAGACGGCCGTTGCGGTCGGTGATGGCACCCCGTGACGGAAACTCTATCTTCTTGAGAAAGGCGTTGCTGTCGGCGTTTTTCTTGTAGTCGTCGCTCATAAGCTGGAGCGTGAACAGACGCACCAGGTATATGGCGACAATGACGACAGCCACTCCGCCGATAACGAGTCTACGGTTCTCGAGATTGTAGTCTTTCATCAAATTATAACTCTCAATATGATTCTCAGTGCAGTCAGTCATGCGCCAGACACTGTCTGTGTGCAGGGAGCGGCACTGCTATTTATTTCGGAGGTTGTCGGTGACGAGCAGCATGACCTCAGTAAGCAGCGCACTGCCGCCCACACATGCCAGCCACTGCGTGATGTTGTAGAAGTTGAAAGCCTCGAGCGAGAAGAACGCCAGGCAGTACACCACTACAAGTATAAGTGTGTAGAACACGTATTTAAGTGTGCCGAGCGACTTCAGCGACGGGCGGAAGTCATCGGGTGCGTCCTGCTGTATGAACAGGCTGAGCAGGTATGGCTGCAAGAGGGCTATGAGCGTCATCGACGCGGCGGCTACGCCCGGCGTGTTGGCGAACGTGTCTATGACCAGTCCCATGGCGAAACTCCACAGCAGTGTGGCCCATTTCGGGGCATCGCGCCGTGCTGGCATCACGAGATATACGTACAGCAGCGGCGTGGCACAGCCGAAAAGGTGGATGTGGTTGAGCACAAGCACTTGTGCGAAAAACAGGATTATGAAGAACACGAGGTTCCTGATCCAATCTAAACTCATGCTTTGTTTACGTTATAGACGGTGAATGATAGTGGCCGTGATGGCCGTAGTGTCGGCGTGGTACGGTGGTAGGCAGCATGCCGCAGTGGCTACTGCTTGCCACGGAGCGAGTCCTGCGCGGCCTCGAAGAGCTGCATGCGCTCGGCCATCTCGCCGTCGCTGATGACACATACGTCGCGCAGATTGCCGAAGTTGGTTGACAGTTTCACCTTCAGACGGTAAGACATGCCGTTGGCCGAGTTGTAGACGCGCTGCACGCATCCCACGAGCATGCCCTTGGGGAACACCGAGGAGTAGCCGCTCGTGATGATGACATCGCCGATGCGGAACCGTGCGTGGCGTGGTATGTCATCGAGGTATGCCTCATCGGCGGCTCCGCCGTACCAGTGCAGGTAGCCGAAGTATCCGCGTCCGCGTATGGAGCAGCTTATGTTTGACTTTGAGTTGAGCAAGGGTATCACTACTGCGTAGTGCTCAGATGTGAGGTACACGATGCCCACTACGCCGGCACCGCACACCACGCCCATGTCCTTGCGCACGCCGTCGGCCGTGCCCTTGTCTATGGTGATGAGGTTGTCGAGGCGGTTGAGGGAGTTGCTCACCACCTTGGCAGGAATGGTCTGGTAGCCCTTGATGGCGGTTTTCTGCAGTCGTTCGGCGTATGTGGAGTCGTGCTTCTCGGTGTTGAGCTGCGCGGAGAGCTCCGTAAGCTCGCGCTCAAGGTGCAAGTTGCGTGCCGTGAGCTGCTTGTTTACATCCACGAGCGAGAAGTACTGCTCGATGCCGGCCCTCGTCTCATAGACCTTTCCTGCCACGGCGTTGGCCGACGAGAACCAAACGCTGCCCTGATAGCTGTTGTAGTGAAACAGCAGTACGAGGCTTATGACCTCGAGCAGCAGGAACACCAGCCAGTGGTTGTGGCGTGCGAGAAATTCAATGAGGTTTCGCATAATGAGTTGTCGGCTGCCGGGTGAAGTGCCGTTGCCGCCGTTGGTATGTGGTGAATGATTCTTTTACGTTGCCGCATGTATGCCGCAGCATCTGCGTGAAAAGCAAAATGCACACGCCGCCACGCCGCGTCGTCGTTGCCGTCGCGGCATGCGGAGCATGCATTCTGCTGGTGTCGTCGCCGTCGTCAGCGCATGAGGAACGAGAAACGCTCTACGTTCTTCAGGGCTATGCCGGCACCCTTTGCCACGCTGTGCAACGGGTCTTCGGCTATATGGAACGGTATGTTAATCTTGTCTGTGAGACGCTTGTCGAGACCGCGCAGCAGAGCTCCGCCACCGCTCAGGTATATACCGTTCTTCACGATGTCGGCATACAGCTCAGGAGGGGTATTCTCAAGGGCAGAGAGTACGGCGTTCTCTATCTTTGCCACGGTCTTGTCAAGGCAGTGCGCTATCTCCTGATAGCACACGGGCACCTCCATGGGCAGTGCTGTTATGCGGTTGGGACCGTGTACTACGAAGTCGTCAGGGGCCTGGTCGCCGAGGTCGGTGAGGGCCGAGCCTACATGTATCTTGATGCGTTCAGCCATGCGCTCGCTCACCTTCACGTTGTGCTGGCGGCTCATGTACTCCTGTATGTCGGATGTGAGGTCGTCGCCGGCCGTGCGTATGGAGTTGTTAGACACGATACCTCCGAGCGATATCACGGCAATCTCCGTGCTTCCTCCGCCTATGTCTACTATCATGTTGCCCTCGGGGGCCTCCACGTCGATGCCTATGCCTATGGCTGCTGCCATCGGCTCGAATATCAGGTACACGTCACGTCCGTCGGCATGCTCGGCGCTGTCGCGCACGGCACGCAGCTCCACCTCGGTACTGCCTGAGGGCACGCCGATGACCATGCGCAGCGAGGGCGAGAACAGGCGGCTGCCCGTATGTACCATCTTGATGAGTCCGCGCATCATCTGCTCACAGGCAGTGAAGTCGGCTATCACGCCGTCGCGCAGAGGACGTATGGTGCGTATGTTGTCGTGCGTCTTCTCATACATCATCTTTGCCTTGGCTCCCACGGCTATCATCTTGTCGGTGCGGCGGTCGAGGGCCACCACTGACGGCTCATCCACGACTATCTTGTCGTCGCTGATGATGATGGTGTTGGCCGTGCCAAGGTCCATTGCTATTTCCTGTACGAATGAAAAAAATCCCATTTCTATGTTGTTTTTTCGGGTGTTGTGATGGCGTGTGTCCTATGCCGCACGCCGGGTCTTATGTGTTCGTTGGCTGTCTCCGCCTGTGTCTGCGGACTGTCGCCGTGGCGGTGGCTGCCGCTGGTTGTCATCGTAGCGTTTATTTCGCAAACCACGCGTGTATGGCGGTGTCGTAGTGGCTGCTCACCCCGAAGGCACGCTCGGCAAACATCTTGCGGTCCTCGATGTCGGTGCATGCGCCCTTCTCGTTGAGGATGTCGAGGAGCACCTTGTACTCGGCCTTGCTCGGCACGATGACCACGTCGTTGAAGTTCTTGGCTCCTGCACGTATGAGCGATATACCGCCTATGTCTATCTTCTCTATGATGTCTGCATCAGACGCACCGCTTGCCACGGTCTGCTCGAAGGGGTAGAGGTCTACTATCACGAGGTCTATCTCGGGAATGTCGTACTCAGCCATTTGCGCACGGTCGCCCTCGTTGTCGCGGCGGCCGAGTATGCCTCCGAATATCTTCGGGTGAAGCGTCTTGACGCGTCCGCCGAGAATAGACGGGTATGTGGTGACGCTCTCTACCGTCTGGCAGTCGTACCCAAGCGATTCGATGAACTTCTGCGTGCCGCCTGTGGAGAGGAATTTCACGCCCTCAGCGTTGAGTTTGGCGAGCAGCTCGTCCAAACCGTCTTTGTGGAAGACCGACACCAGGGCGGTCTTTATTTTTTTTGTTCCAGCCATATATTTGAAATTAATCAATGTTTTGGATGCAAAGTTACTAAAAACCGTTGATATTATGTCAACTATCATTGCAATTTATTCGGCTGTTACGTTTTTTTGTCTTTTGTCAAGGGCGTAGCGCGGACAGTGGCGCAGATGGCACGTGCCACGGACGGTGAGACGTGCCGTATAGTACCGTATATAGTACCGTATAGTATGGCATGGGCGAAAAATATCGCGCCTTTTATTTGCCTATGTGTATGGTTTTGCGTAATTTTGTGAAAACTTTTATACTAACTAAAAAACATCACACATGACAACTCTGCATAAGAAGCTCCTCGCGTTGGCCTTGCTGATGCTCTGTGCCGTGTCGGCAGATGCCCAGACTGCCAGTGCCAAGGCCGCACATACGCCGTCGCTTGACGCGATGGCCGCCATGACCATAGACTCAGTGTACCGCTATTTCCGCACTGACGACAAATCACTGTTGCAGGAGATGATACCAGCACAGCCGAAGCAGAATCCGTACTCATACCTGTGGGGCTACAGTGCCATGTTCTCCGCAGTGAGCGCCATGTATGAGGCCACGGGCGACAAGCACTGGCTGAGGCGCGTAGACAAGCAGATGATACGCGGGCTCGACCGCTACTACGACAAGAAACGCTCGCCGGCTGGCTATGCCTCATACGTGAACGATGCCCCCGAGAGCGACCGCTTCTACGATGACAACATCTGGCTCGGCATAGACTTCGCCGACCTGTATGCCGCCACGCACGACAAGAAGTACCTGAAGCGTGCCGAGGAGATATGGCGTTTCGTCATGTCGGGATGCGACGATGTGATGGGCGGCGGCGTGTACTGGTGCGAGCAAAAGAAGACGAGCAAGAACACATGCTCCAACGCTCCTGCTGCGGTGTTCGCCCTGAAGATGTACAACGCCACGTCGGGCGACGAGTATCTCATGCGCGGCATACAACTGTACAAATGGACGCGCGGGACGCTGATGGATCCTGCCGACCATATATACTTCGACAACATAGGGCTGTCGGGCAAGATAGGCAAGGCCAAGTTCTCGTACAACACAGGCCAGATGCTCCAGGCTGCCGCCATGCTCTACAAGATAACTGCCGACCGGCGCTATCTCACCGACGCGGAGCGCATGGCGGAGGCTTCGTACCGCAGGTTCTTCGAGGATGTGGGCCGTGCCGACGGCGTGCGCCTGATGCGCGGCGGCGAGCTTTGGTTCGATGCCGTGATGGCACGCGGCTACCTTGAGCTGCTGGGCATCAACGGCGACCGCACGTATGTCAACGCCATTATCGCCACGCTTCGTATGGCATGGGATCAGCGCTACTCGCGCAATGCCCACGGCCTCTTCGGCAAATTCTACGACCAGCGCGGCAAAGACCGTCCGCACACGCTCCTCAACCAGGCCGCCATGATAGAGATGATGGCACGCCTGAGCGTATGCGACAAGGCATCGCATGACGGCGATGTGGCGGAATGAGTGCATAATAATAAACACAATTATAAATCCAACAATTAAGACAATTAAAACACATGAGACAAAGTATCAGAGTGATTACAGGTGCTGCCCTGATGGTGGCGCTGTCGGCGGGCAATGCCGTTGCTGCCCCTGCCGTCGGGTCTGACAACACCGTCGTGGCTGACAACACTAAACTCGTAAGTAAGCGTCCTGCCGCTGCCGACCGCCTGTTCGTGTCGGATGCCGTGGAGAAGCGCATCAAGGAGGTGAGGAAGCTCCTGAAGAACAACCCCTACCTCGCATGGATGTTTGAGAACTGCCTCCCAAATACCATCGACACCACCGTACACTTCGACGGCAACGACGACACCTTCGTATATACAGGCGACATACATGCCATGTGGCTGCGCGACAGCGGCGCACAGGTGTGGCCTTACGTGCAGTTCGCCGCCAAGGATGCCAAGCTGGCCAAGATGATACGCGGCGTGATACTGCGCCAGTTCAAGTGCATAAACATCGACCCGTATGCCAACGCCTTCAACATAAAGGCCCTTGACAAGAACGAGTGGGGCTCCGACATCACCGACATGAAGCCCGAGCTGCATGAGCGCAAGTACGAGATAGACTCCCTGTGCTACCCCATACGCCTCGCCTTCCACTACTGGCAGGTGACGGGCGATGCCTCGGTGTTCGGCCCCGAGTGGCAGCAGGCCGTGAAGAGCGTGCTCAAGACGTTCCGTGAGCAGCAGCGCAAGAACGGCGACAAGGGCCCGTACCACTTCCAGCGCAAGACCGAGCGCCAGCTCGACACCATGTGCAACGACGGATGGGGCAACCCCGTCAACCCCGTAGGACTCATCGTGTCGTGCTTCCGTCCGTCCGACGATGCCACCACATTCCAGTTCCTCGTGCCATCCAACTTCATGGCAGTGTCATCGCTCCGCAAGGCCGCGCAGATACTTACCAAGGTGAACAACGATGCCGCTACTGCCGCACAGTGTACTGCCCTGGCCGACGAGGTGGAAGCCGCGCTGAAGAAGTATGCCGTGGTAGACCATCCCAAGTACGGTAAGATATATGCCTTCGAGGTAGACGGCTTCGGCAACCGCTTCCTCATGGACGACGCCAATGTGCCGAGCCTGCTCGCACTGCCGTATCTCGGCGACGTGGATGTCAACGACCCCATATACCAGAACACGCGTCGCTTCGTATGGAGCAAGGACAACCCCTACTTCTTCAGCGGCAAGGACGGCGAGGGTATCGGCGGTCCGCACGTGGGCTACGACATGGCATGGCCTATGTCTATAATGATGAAGGCTTTCACCAGCAACGACGATGCTGAGATAAAGCACTGCATAGAGATGCTCATGCGCACCGATGCCGGCACCGGCTTCATGCACGAGACGTTCAACGTGAACGACTCCAAGAAGTTTACCCGCTCGTGGTTTGCATGGGCCAACACACTCTTCGGTGAGCTTATCCTCAAGCTTGTTGATGAGGGCAAGGTAGACCTTCTCAACAGCTGCAAGCGCTGACCCATGGCATGGCGGCGTGCATGGCGCAAGCCCGCGCCGCCGTGCCATGACAAGACATATCACCAGCAAAACCTACCCCAGACACTATGCGTCAACGTCTACACCTTATAATATTGCTCTTCATCGCGCTGTCTACGGCGGCAATGGCCGACGACACGGCGAAGTTCAGGCAGTTTATGGCCTCACAGGGACTGTCTGACAACAGCGTGCTGTGCTTCGTGCGCGACAAGTATGGCTTTGCATGGTTCGGCACGGCCAACGGACTCAACTGCTTCGACGGCACCACCAACAGCGTGTACCGCAACATCGCCGTCACTGGCAAGGGAAACTATGGCAGCGATGTCGTGTCGGCAATAGCCGAGTATGGCGACGACATGCTCGTGGGAGGCATCAACGGACTGTCTGTCTACCGCCGCGCCACCAACACGTTTGAGCGTTTCACCGTGGCCACGAAGTATGGCGTGACTATCAGCAGCATAGTGCAGACCATGTTCACGGCACGCAACGGCATGGTGCTCATAGGCACCTACGGTCAGGGCGTGTTCATATATCAGCCCGCGAGCGGACGGCTCGTGCAGAACTCGCGTCACGGAGGCTTCGTGAGCAGCATCTGCCAGACTGCCGACGGCACCCTGTGCCTGGCCATGCTCAATGGCGACATCAACATGTTCTCGGCCAGTGGGCGGTTTATAGCATCGTGCTCCATACCGGGCTATCGCAACGACAAGAACCCCATCTGCATGAAAGTTCATGGCAACGTGGTGTGGATAGGCACCGATGAGGGACTGTACCGCATGGACAAGAAGGCACGCACCGTCATCAAGTGCGAGGCTCCGTCGCGCCTTGGCGTGGTGAACGCCATTGCCGTGACAGGGCGTAGCACCCTCTGCTTGGGCACGCGGCGCGGACTCTACGGCTACGACACCGGTACGCAGCGGCTGTGGCGCATAGATGGCCCGGATGGCGTGGATGGGCTTACAGACACGTACATCAATGGCGTGAGCATGGATGCCGACGGCACATTGTGGGTGCTCACCAATATGGGCGGCGTGTGCTACCTGCCTAAGCACGAGACACATTTCCGCTTCAACAGGATAGGCGGTGCCTCCGGCGGCACGCACACCATCGTCAACACGTTCGTGCCGGCCGGCAACGGCAATATGTGGGTGGGCACGACAGGCGGACTATACTTCTACGACCACGCCACAGGCCATACCACACCCTATCGTGGCGGGCTTATAACTGATGCCGTGCGTGCCCTGATGCTCGACGGCAGCAAGCTGTGGGTGGGCACCGTGAGCGACGGCATCATGGTGGTAGACCTCGCGTCGGGCAAGACCAGGGCGTTTGTCTACTCCGAGAATGAGCCTTACACCGTCATAAGCAATGAGATAACGTGCATCTACCGCACGCGTCAGGGCAACATACTCGTGGCCACGAAGTGGGGTATGTGCTGGTTTGACAGGCGCACGGAGCGTTTCATGACATACTCGCAACTGTCGTCGATGACATCGTTTGAGGACATCTGCGAGGACCGCGACGGCAACGTATGGGCCGCCACCACCTCCGACGGTATGTACAGATACGTGCCACAGGCCAAGCAGTGGTGGCACTATGCCTATAACTCCCGTCAGGCCGACGGCCTCACGTCAAACGCCCTCACGGCCATAACGTGCGACCGCAACGGCAAGGTGTGGGTGGCCACGAAGGGTGGGGGCGTATGTGTCTACGACAAGGCATCTGACACGTTCCGCCCCGTGTCGGGTATCATGGGCAACGTCAATTTCATCGTGCCCGACCGCCAGGGCGGTATGTGGGCGGCTACGGAGAAAGAGCTCGTCAGCATACCGCGTGGCGACATCGGTTCCGTGGTGCATGTAGACAGCCCCGACGAGCTGTGGCGCGGACGTATCATGAAGCGTGCTGCTGTATGCTCAGCCGATGGCATGATGTATGTAGGCAGTTTCGACGGGTTCTATACATTCCGCCCGTCGCTTATAAAAGACTCGCGTCCGTCGCACGTGTATGTTACTTCGCTGTCGTTGCCGTATCTCAGCGACTCCAAGGTGGAGCTTGAGAAGCTCGGGCTCAACCGTCCGCTTTATATTAATAATAATGTGAGACTGCCGTACCGCGACAACAGTTTCACCATACATTTCGCGTCACCACAGTTCTCCTCGGCCCAGAATCCGCGCTATGAGTACATGCTCAGGGGCGTGGACAAGCAGTGGATGCAGTGTACGGGCAATGCTGATGCCACCTATTCCAATGTGGCTCCAGGCACATACGAGTTCCTGCTGCGTATGCCCGACGGCAATGGTAGCATGGCGCGGCTCACCGTCACGGTGCTGCCGCCGTGGTACCGCACGCTCGCGGCCTATATGGTGTACCTCCTCGTCATAGCCATTGTGGCATACCTTGTGTGGCGCAGGGCGCAGAGGGTGATACGCCGTCGTTACAACCGTCAGCTTGAGAAGTTCCGCGTGGAGCAGGAGAAGAAGGTGTTTGAGTCAAAGATCACGTTCTTCGTCAACCTCGTGCATGAGATACGCACGCCGCTGAGTCTCATTACGTTGCCGCTGGAGCGCATACGCCAGCGGCAGCACGACCACGATGAGTCGCGCTACCTGTCGGTGATAAGCAAGAACGTGGGCTACCTGCTGTCTATCACCAACCAGTTGCTCGACTTCCAGAAGGTGGAGAACGGCAAGTTCGAGATACACCGTGCCAACAGTTCCATGTCTGCTATAATGCGCAACACGTACGGGCAGTTCAGTGCCCTGTGCGATGCCGAGGGCCGCAAGCTCGAGATGCAGTTGCCCGACGACGACATCACGATAGCCGTGGACGAGGCCGCAGTGGGCAAGATACTCATGAACCTCATGGGCAACGCCGTGAAGTACACCCGCACGCGCATCACGATGAGGCTCCTCCGTGGTGCCGACGGCATGGTGGAGATACAGGTCGAGGACGATGGCCCCGGCATACCCGATGCCGACAAGAAACGCATCTTCGACACGTTCTATCAGGTGAGCAACGACAATGTGGCCAAGATGATGGGCACGGGTCTCGGACTGACATTCTCTAAGACCATAGCCGTGGCCCATGGCGGCGACCTGTGCGTGGCCGATGCGCCTGGTGGAGGGTCGTGTTTCAGGCTGCTGCTGCCCGACACGCAGGTAGATGCCGCTGACGAGCATAGCGAGACGGTGCCTCATGCTATTGTGGACGTGCCCCCGAAGGTTGAGGCAAACCCCGACACGCGGTCATTCGTGGTGCTGCTCGTGGAGGACAACGCCCAGCTGCTTGAGATGACGGGTGAGGTGCTCAGCGACTGGTACAAGGTGATAAGGGCACGCAACGGCTCTGAGGCCATAGACATCCTTGACCGCAACGACGTGGATGTGGTGGTTAGCGACGTGATGATGCCCGTGATGGACGGACTGGAGCTGTGTACGCGCGTCAAGAGCAATGTGGAGACATCGCATATCCCCGTCATTCTGCTCACGGCCAAGACCAATGTCGAGGCCAAGGTGGAGGGACTGCGCTGCGGTGCCGACGTGTATCTGGAGAAACCATTTGCCATAGAGCAGCTGCACATGCAGATAGAGAACCTGTTCCGCCTGAGGCAGAAGTTCCACAAGCGCATGGGAGCTGCCGAGGGGGCGCTTGATGCCACGTCGGCCTCCGACTTCGGTATCAATCAGCAGAACATGGCTTTTCTCGAGAAGGTGCAGGAGATACTCGATGCCAACATCTCTGACGAGAACTTCTCCATTGACACGTTGGCCGAGCAGATGTTCATGAGCCGCTCGAGCTTTTACCGCAAGCTGAAGTCGCTCGTGGGCATGACTCCCGTGGAGTTCTTGAAGGCCAAGCGCATGAAGCGTGCGTCGCAGTTGCTCATAGAGGGCGGTGTCATTTCAGATGTGGCGGTGAAGGTGGGATTCTCGTCGCCGTCGTATTTCACCAAGTGTTTCAAGCAAGCCTTTGGCGTACTGCCCAAGGACTTCGTGGCGCAGAAGCTCAAGGAACTGGAAAATGACGGGCAGGCATGACGCACTTGCCGTGTGGTATCGTATCTATTACATCTTATGAACAGAGATAATGCAAATGCGAGGGCAATGGAGCTTGCTCCGATTGCTGAGCCGCAGCTTATCTTCTGCAAGTAGATAATCAAAATAGTTCTTTGTGTCAAGAATAGTTCCTTAGAACTTGGCACTTATACATCGTCACGTCTGGCACGCCCGGAAATAGGCGTAATTCTGTTCAAATAGTATAAAAAACTTGTAAAAAATTGACCATGGTCAAGAAAAAGTCGGCTTTTTGTTTGTGGTTAGCGATAAAATTACTAATTTAGCACTCGCAACCAAGAGACGGCTGTCGGCGCGTGCCGATGATAGGCATTTTTGACGATGCGGCCAGAGCGTCACATATAATATAAGGTATAGGACGCGGTGCTGTAGGACACAATGATTACAATTAACAACGATTTTTCAATCTAATTATCAATATTAATAATAACTAAAACAAAAGCGACATGAAGAAATCAATACTCATGTTAGGTCTGGGACTCGTCAGCATGACGATGTCGGCACAGACTGTTTCGCCGTTCGCAGGCGCCAAATTGGATGATGCTGCGGGCGGAGAATTCTTCCTCTACAACGTCAATACAGGACGTTGGCTTCAGAACAACGACGACAACAATAGCGCAGGCTATTGGACTACACGTGGCGAGATGGGTACACGTGGTATGATTTTCAAGGTCATACCGCGCAACAACGGCGATGAGGGTGCTATGCAGTTGAATCCTCAGTTCGGTCACAACCACAGCATGAATATCAATGGATTCTATCTTGACACAGGTGCAGAGGTCTCTACATACTATTTCGAGGCCACAGACCAGGATGGTGTGTCCAACGCCTACATGATTACCGGTGACAACAACGGCGACTACCCTTACCTCACGGTCAATGATGAGGGATGGCTCGACCTTACTCAAAACGATGCCGCCACTAACAATGTATGGCAGCTTGTCACAAAGGCAGAGCGCCTGAAGTACATGCAGGACCACGCCACCAGCACATCGCCCGTTGATGCCACATGGCTTATCAACGGTGCTACTTTCGCTTTCCAGGATGAGCGCAACGGCAGCTGGAAGTCAAGCACCACCAAGACCTACAATGACAACATGGGTACTGGCGACGCTATCAGCGGCGACGGTGACACACACAACAACAGCGTGCGTGAGTTCTACAACTTCGAGACCGTATCCATGACACAGACCATCAGCGGCCTGCCAAATGGTACGTACGAGCTCAGCGTGCAGGGCTACTACCGCGATGGCGGAAGTGAGTCTCGCCCCAACTGCACATCTCCCGACTTCCACTATGTGGTAGACCAGCAGATAGCTGGCACTGAGGATATCAAGGCTTATTATTTCGCCAATGGCGCACGCCACAACCTTATGTCTATCCTCGACGACTCACAGGATGCAGGCGTTGCAGGTTTCGACTTCAACGCGCTCATGACCAATGGCGACGGCAACGCTGAGGGTTCTGGCCAGTTTGTTCCCAATAGCACAAACCAGGCTTCTACCGCTTTCTTCAACGGCCACTACAAGAACGAGCCCATCAAGGCTACCGTTGCAGACGGTACTCTGACTCTCGGTGTGAGAAAGGATGAGGGCGTTGTGCCAGACAACTGGATTGTGGTTGACAACTTCACACTGAAGTATCTTGGCTCTTCTGTTGACGTGACTGAGGTGAAGAAAGACCTCCAGCAGTCTATCACCGATGCAGAGGGTGTATCTCTCTCTTCTACCGATGCGGTGAACAGGGCTTTCGCAGATGCTCTCGCTACGGCCAAGAACAAGCTCAGCTCTGATGATGCTGCCGCTATAGCTGCCGCTTCCACCTCTCTGAAGGATGCCCTCCAGACTCTGAAGGACACCTACGCCAACGCCACACTTCTGAAGCAGACACTTGACAAGGCCAAGGCAGTCGGTGTGACAGGCGACGCAGTAGACAATGCTGCCGACAAGTTGGTCAACGCTACTACTAACGACGAGCTCAACAACGCACTCGGCACATTGCGTATAGCACGTAAGATATTCGCAGCCGACAAGGCTGAGAACGTATTTGCCGGCAATGCTCCCGCAGCAGGTGAGTTCTACCTCTACAACGTAGGCACCAAGCGCTTCTTCTGTGGCGGTGGCGACTGGGGCGCACACGCTTATGTAGGCTTCCCCGGTATACCTGTTACACTCGTCGCTACAGAGACAGAGGGCAGTTTCCGTATAGATACACAGCTCCAGAACGGCAACGGCCAGCACTTCCTCAACTACGGCGGCTATTGCGACTGTGAGACAAACGACGCCTGGTCATTCAAGGATCTCGGCAACGGCAAGTATGCTATCTGGCGTACAGGCGCTTCTGACAGCGAGAAGGAGAATGGCAACATGTACCTCGGCTATCGTCCCGGCACATACGGCAATATCGATACCGACATGACAGGCTTCGAGGATGAGGGCAACCAGTGGATTCTCGTCACAAAGGACGACCGCGACCAGCTCATCGCCAACGCATCTGAGCAGAATCCTGTTGACGTGTCTTACATGATAAAGATGCCTAACTTCAACCAGCGTGAGTTCGCCATCACTGGTGGCTGGGATACTGGTGACAACCCTGCATGGACGCATGAGAATGGTAGCATCTGGGGTCGTGGCGCAAACCACAGCGACTTCGCATTCGAGTGCTACAACCAGGATCCTCTGTCTCTTGAGCAGACTATCACCGACCTTACTCCTGGCTACTACTTCGCCTCTGTACAGGGCTACTACCGCGATGGCAGCCGTGATGTTCAGGTAGAGACTATCCAGGCAGGTGTTGATCCTCAGTTGCTCGGTATGTTCAACGCCCAGGGCACTGCTGGTGAGGATCTCTCTATCGAGCTGCCCGCAGTCACCTCTTGCATAGACGCAGTTCCCGGTATCGGCTGGCAGAGCAGCCTGGGCCGCTTCCCGGATTCTTGTACCGACGCTTGCGAGTACTTCCAGAATGGTCTCTACAAGGTAGGTGGCATCGTTAAGGTAGGTGATGATGGCGAGCTGACCATCTCTGTTACAAAGGCCGGTGGCGTAGAGCGCGACTGGGTTGTAGTAGACAACTTCCGTCTGGCTTACCTCGGCGAGAACAAGCCTACTGGCATCAATGGTGTAGTAGACGAGACCGCTGCTAAGGATGGCAAGATCTACAACATCAACGGTATGCAGGTGAAGGATGCTTCACAGCGTGGCGTTTACATCAAGAACGGTAAGAAGTTTGTAGTGAAATAAACATCACTCTGACAGACTTATTCATATAGAATCCGCCCTGACGGCCAGTCCGTCAGGGCGGATTTTTAGTATATATTCTCTGCATTGTCATTGCCTGACGTACAAGTGCCGCCTCCATATCTCTGTCTGCGCGGCTGTCATTGTACGGCACAGGCATTGCCTGACGAACAATTGCCGCCTCCATAACGATTTGACGTACGGCTTCTGCACGATGGGTTGACATTGTCTGACTTACAAAAACCGCCACCATAACGACCTGATAAACGACTTCTGCATGATGTGGCAGCATGACATGGCGTATAAGAGTCTCCTTCGTAATACTGTGACACACAATACGTTGCGAAACGGCCTATTTCACACGGCGAAACAGCTCGTTTCAGACTGCGATTCGGCCCGAAACGCAGTGCAATTTGGACTGAATCGCAAACTAACATAGATACGTAGATAATACTGAAGTTTCGGGGGTAATATGATTGACGTAATGCCATATACCCACATAGCTTAGGACATCGCCTTGGGCTATATATAGAAATAAAACGCCCTGCAATGGCAAAAGCATATACTTTGATGACATGCTTTTGCCATTGCAGGGCGTATGTGTTCCGCCTCCATCAACTCAGGGCGTTGCCCTAAGCTATGTGCTTATTGGGCTTTCTTACAGATGCATGCGGCAGAGCCGAGCGCAGCCCATTTAGATTAAATCTTGAATTTGAGTATTTTTCTGTTATGCCGTATTTACCGGGATGTCGTATCGCATAATATATTGGCATTCAATACGCTGTTGGCTATATAGTGCGTGTGTGGAAACGTGCCGTGTCAGTTGGTGGCTATTTTCAGGTCTTTCCAGTCAATGGTTTTCAGCCTTATCTCGCCTATTATCTCGTTGTTCTTGTTCACGGCTTTCTTCTCATACAGGAAGTAAGGGTGTGCGTCGTCGCCGGAGCTTACCACGCTGATGTTGTTTGGCGAGAAGATGCTGTCGTTGGGCGATGAGCTGAATATTGGCTCCTTGGACTTGTGCCACGACTTAGGGTCAAGCAAGTCGGAGGATGTGTCGGCGTACACCATGCCAAGGCAGCTGTATAGAGTCCAGCATCCGCTGGCGGAGTAGAACACGTACACGCGCTTGCCGTCGGGCGACAG